>QNXU01000330.1 GCA_003973485.1 Bacteroidota bacterium
ATTCAAATCATATTTCAAAATGTAACTTATTGTTTATAATATATTAATTTTCAATTAGAATAAAATAGTTTTGAGAATGATTATAAATCCCACAAAAGAACGCCATATTTTCACAACAATCATTAATACATTACTTTTGCTTTCTTTAAAAGTGTTGTGACCCATGAAGAAAATATTAATAACAGGAGGAGCCGGATATATTGGTTCTGCATTGATTGAACAGCTTTTGCCATTGCCCGAAGTTGAGAAGGTTGTAATTTATGATAATTTGAGCCGAAATAATTATCATTTCTTTTTAGGTAATAAGCTGCCCAATCAAGAGAAGATCAATTTTATTCAAGGTGAATTATTGGATACTCGAAAGCTCAAAAAAGTGCTAAACGGCATCGATACAGTCATCCACTTGGCGGCAAAAGTGACAACACCCTTTGCGGATGCTGATCCTCATTATTTTGAGCAGAGCAATCATTGGGGCACAGCAGAATTGGTTTATGCAGTGGAAGAATCCGATGTAGAACATTTTGTTTTTGCCAGTAGTGTATCTGTATTTGGTTCTTCAAAAGATTTAATAGAAGAAAACCATCACCCTAATCCAAGAACAATTTATGGTATCTCAAAATTAAGGGGAGAAGAGCATGTTGCACGTTTGATGGATAAAATCAATACGCAAATCTTAAGGTTGGGTAATGTTTACGGTTATGCCAATGCAGTTCGATTTGATGCAGTGATTAATCGTTTTATGTTTGATGCCAATTTCAATAAACGCATAGCCATTCATGGAGACGGTAAACAGCACCGACCTTTTATCTCAATTCAGAAGGTAACTGAAATACTAAAGCAAGTAGCCATTAAGAACGATATCCCGCCAGCTTATTATAATGTGGTAGATAAAAACTTACAGGTTTTGGATATAGTAGATGCTTTGAAAGCCATTTATCCTGAAATGGAATTTACTTTCATCAATCAGCATTTAAAATTAAGGGAATTGCTTGTGAGCCCCGAAACAAAACTTCAGAACCATATAGACTTTCCTAAAGGCACCACTAACTTAAAAGATGATTTACTGGTATTTAAGGAGTATTTGAGGTTTTAGGGAGTTGGATGTGGGGTGAAGGATGATGGGTGCACAACCCTTCATCCAACATCCATCACCCTTCAATTATCAGTGTCCCGAATAATAGTATTCAACTGATCACCTGAAACTTCCTCTACTGTTTCCCATTCTCCATTCTCATTTAATCGCTGAATTACATATTTTTTCACACCTTTTTCCCAGCCCTTATAGGCATTCCATCTTAATTCATATTTTCGGAACTGGACATCTTTTTGTAATAATACGGTATTACTTTCAGCGCTTGGATCAGTATCTATAGCGCAATCATTTACTACCTTTACTTGGTAGTTGTAAGTGTTATTTTTGGTATCACTTGCTTCGTCAATATAGAATTGTTCATGAGGTTCTACATTATCGAAATATTCGAATTCACCTCCATTTTCACTTCTATAAATTTCAAAAGCTGTAATCCTGCCTTTTCCTTCCTCTGGAATGCTCCATTCTGTGAAAACCTCCCCAGATTCCAATACCGTTGTATTCTGAATTTCAGCCACTTGATTTAAATAAATATCATCAGACACCTCAAACTCAACATAATTACTTACCGAGCGCAATGAATTTTGCTCAAATGCTCCAACTCTATATTCATAAACTGCAGGACATAAATCTTCTTCATCTTGGAAACTTAAGGCATTGTTATCAACTACTGCAATTTCTTTCCACTGCTCCTCTCCTTTTGCTTTTCTGAAAATTCGTTGATTATCAATGTCAAATCCTTTTGCTAAATTCCAATTAATTATTCTTTCACCATTTTCTTGTTCCTGATGTTTTTTCAGAAGCAAAGTATTGAATTTTGTCAGTTGCACTTTTGCTATAGTATCTTCACATATAGGAACTGCCTGAAAAATATATTCATGTGACATATCTTGTGGTCTGCATGTTTGATCATCGTAGATTACTCGTTGATTAGTTTGCCCCTCAAGATCAATTGTCTGAATTAGATTAAATCCATTTGGACTGTCTCTATAAACATTGTAATGAGAAATATTATTATAATTATATGGTACTAATTCAAAATGGACTCTATTATTTTCCACCAATATTTGATTTAAATCAGCTTCAATATGTTTGCCAGTATCGCGAACCAGAATCTGATCATTATGAGTAAAACTTATTGGGCAGCCATCATCATTTTTCACAGTTAATGAAACATTAAACTCTCCAGTATCCTCAATTATTATGGTAGGACTTTCCTCAGTAGAAGTTTGTCCATTTCCAAAATCCCATAAATAAGAAGGTTTCAGTAAATTAGAACTCTTATTCATTAATTTCACCTCTACTGGGTAACATTCTCCAGAAACCTCCATATCAAATGAAACTTCTGGAGTTGGCAACACTTTAATACCACTCATTTTGTAAACCTGCTCACAACCATCTTCATTTTGAGCAATTAGAGTAACATTGTAAACTCCAGGTTCTTCATATAAATGTTGTGGGTTTTGTTCGGTAGAAGTGTTTCCATCTCCGAATATCCACTGCCATTGAACTGCACTTTCGGATAAATCAGTGAAAATAGCCTTATTGGGTAAGCAAACTACTTTTTCATCAATTTCGAATGCTGTTTGAGGACCACTTACCTGAACCAGTGCTTCTCGTCTCAAAGTATCTTGACATCCCAACTTATTGGTAATTACCAAAGTAACATCAAATTCTCCTACCTCCTCATATAAATGAATAGGACTAGCAACTCTTGAGGTTTTACCATCTCCAAAATCCCAATGATAGCTAATAGCTCCTTCCGATAAATCGTTAAATTCAACTTGAACTGGAACACAAGAGTTGTGAATCACTTCTTTTAATTCAAAATCTGCCTTATATGGTGATACTTCTATAAATTGCTCCATAAAAACGGTATCTTGACATCCTGATTCATTTGATGCTATTAAGCTCACATCAAAAACTCCATGAGTTTCATATTTATGGCTAGGATTACGTTCACTACTGCTAGTTCCATCACCAAAATCCCACACCCAACTAACAGCGTCATCGCTAATAGCTGAGAAATTTACATCAGAGCCTACACATATTTGATTTGCATCCACTTGGAATTCTGCACTAAAAATAAAGTTTAATAGCTTTTTACTCGTTTGTTTACAGCCATTCTCATTTTCTACAGTTAACTTGACATCAGTTGATGGTATTTCATAATAAGTGTGCGTAGGATTTTGTTCAGTAGATGTATTCCCATCTCCAAAATCCCATAACCAGGAAGTTGCATTTATACTTTCATCTTCAAAACTAACCGTAACTGGTAAACAAGTTTGATCATATTGATAAGAAAATTCACTACTCAATTCATCAATAGTAATAAAATTAGTATAGGTAACGGAATCCCTACATTCACCATTACTAGCTATTAAACTTACTGAATAAGTCCCCGCTTGAAATTTCACCTTAGGATTTTCTTCTGTACTGGTCTGTCCATTTCCAAAGTCCCAATACCAACTAGTAGCCCCTTCGGATTGATTATTAAAGCTAATCTGAACTTCTCCACAACCCTGTGTTTTATTAGCGGTAAATTCTGCTTGAGGATTTTTAATTTCAATTAAATTAGGCAACTCAAAATTATACTGACATCCATCATAATCAGTAGCAATTATAGAAATTTGATATTGCCCTGCCTTCGCATAAAAATATTCAGAATCAAAACTAGAAACAGTGTCACCATTGCCCATATCCCATAAAAAATGTTCAAAGCCTTGAAGATTATGTTCTATTGTTATGCCTTCTCCCAAACATAATGCATCAGGAAAAACAAATTGATTTTCATCATTACCAATATAAATATTTTTAATCTTAGTAGCTTCACAACTAGACTGCCCGCTGGCTGATAAACTTACAGAATACAAGCCCTGATTTCCTAATAAATAACTGCCATCTGCTGCCAATTCAATTGGGCTATTGTTAATTTTCCAATTATAATCCTCATAATCTGGATTCTCAGGATTTAAATACACCTTAAATCCATTGCATACTTTTTGTAGTTGATAATCAAAATCAATGATAGGGCTTTGAATTGTAACTGTAATATAATCTTCTACCAAGAAACTACTATCCTTACTTATTTCAGCATAATAATCAATGGTATATTCACCTGCACTTGTATATGTTTCAGTAAAACTTTCTTGAGAATGAGGTTGTTTATCATTAAACCTCCATTCAAAAAAATTAGCTTCTGGAACAGGATTAACAATATCTAGACTATAGGGCACATTGCAGCTGTTAAATGTAAATCTACCTATAGGGCTATCATTTTCAGTTTCTTCCTCTTCTTCTTCAATTTCAGGGTTTTCACAATCTGACCAAGGATTGGGAATCATAATAGCTTTAGATTTAGAACATTGACCATTGCTTTGGACACTTAAGGAAATGCTTACATCTTCTAAAGAAATGAATGACAAATTTATTTCATCACTATTTCCTATTAAATTCTCATTATAAAACCATCTTACAGATTGCCCCTGCTCTATTTGAGTAGATAAACTGACTGAAAAGTAACCACACTCATCACCAGCAGTTACTTCATATTCAGCTTTAGGATCTAAACTAGGGATATCAATTATATTATATCTTTCTATTGTTGTCGTACAGCCATTTTTATTATTTGTAGTTAAAGAAACTTCATAATTACCAGCTTCACTGTAAGCATGCATTGGATTTTGTTCAGTAGAGGTATTTCCGTCTCCAAAATCCCACTCCCAAAAGTCGTAGCCCATGCTACCACTAAATTGAACTTCAGTATAGGTACATGATTCAATAACTTCAGGCTCAGATAAGTTAATAGAGGAGTTCAATACTGAAATGGGGTTTTCAAATTGATATTCAACTTGACATCCCTTATTATTGACATAACTTACACTGGGATAATAAACACCTGCATTTTCATATTCAAAATTAACCTTCTCACCTTCAAAAGTCTGTCCATCTCCATTATTCCAAATAATTTCATTTGCGCCACCATTCAATAAACTAACTTCAGTTGTAAAAGGAGCACAACCCTGCCATTCATCTACCATTAAATTTGTCTCTCTTTTAAAAACCTGAATTCTATCATCTAAATTTTGTTCAATTACACAACCACTTTCATATTCTGTAATTGCTGTAATATTATAGTTTCCATGATTTTCAAAAGTATAGCTAAGTTCTTGTCCTGATATTACTTCATTATTAATTCTCCAAGAATAAGCCACAGCCCCTTCAGTTTGGTTAGTAGCAGTAAAATCGAAAGGAGCACAACCTGTAACTTCACTATATTCAATTATCGGATTTGAAACTTCAGAAACCTCAATCAAATCCTCCTCTACCACATCAACTGTACAGCCATTGGGGTCAGTGTAGCTAAGTAAAATATCATGGAACCCTGGCTGATTAAAAACGATTTCCACATTCTTGCCTTCATAAGAATTTCCATTAACTGTCCATAAAAAACCTTGAGAATTGGGATGATTAGCAGAAAAACTAAGGGATTGACCAAGGCATACATTAGCATTATCAACCACTACTTCAGGAGATTGAATCTCCCCAACTTGGATTAAAGAATCCAATTCAATACGTGATGAACAACCATTTGCATCAATATACTCTACACTCACACCATAGCTCCCCACAGCAGCATATAAATGCTCAACAGCAATTCCGTCTTCAGTTTCTCCATCACCAAAATACCATACTGCCTCGCTTACTTCACCTATCAATTCAAATTCTAAAGGATCATCATTTTGCAAACACTGTGCGTAATTGCTTACTGAAGCACTAACTTCTAAAGCCTCTACTACTTCAACAATATTTTCTTGAACTTTTAAGTCCTGACATTCACCAAGAGACTTTGCAGTTAATGTAACTGTATAAATACCAGTCTCTTGATATTGATGGCTTGGGTTTTCTTCTGATGATTGATTTCCGTCACCAAATGACCATTGATATTCCAAAGCATTTTCAGATTCATCTTGAAAGCTTACAGATTGACCAATACAAACAGACTCACTTTCGATAGAAAAACCTGCAATTGGGCTTGCTGATACTGAAATAAAATTACTGATTAAAATGGTATCTTTTTCTCCTGATTCCTTATTTAAAATAGCCGTTACATCAAAAACACCAGTTTCCTCAAATATGATTGTTGGAGATGCTGCATTTGAAGTTTGGCCATCACCAAAAACCCAATTTACAGATTGGAAATCATTGTTTTCCAATTCAAAATTAACCACTAAAGGAGGGCAACCTTCCGTTTTGTCAGCAGATATTTGCGCTTGTGTAAGTTGGGAAAAGCCAAAACTGATAAAGATGAATAAAAATATACTTTTTATGATGACAGAAGTTTTCATGATGCTGATGATTAATTAATTAAAGTAACTTTACCAGAACGATTTACGGATGTACCTTCTTGACCTTCTGCATACACTTGGTAAACATAAGCACCAGAAGGAGCAGTATCCCCTTGAATTTTACCATCCCATTTTTTTTCAATATCAGTAGAAGTGAAAATCACATCTCCAAAACGATTGTAAATAACAAGTTTATAAACCTCTGCTCCTTTAGCAACCGCACCAAAAGTGTCGTTTAAGCCATCACCGTTCGGTGTAAATGCAGTTGGAAACTCCACAGAAAAAGGTTGAAATAAAGTTATCACATTAGACGCACTCATTATGGAATCATTTGAAGCACTTATTGCTAAGATACGAAATTTGGCGGGTTTTTTATCAGGATCTACAGTAGCAAATCCAGTACTGAGACCTAAAATTGATAGGGCGATTATGATGATGATATTTTTCATGATGAATTCCGATTAATGATATATCAAAATTCGCCATATTAATAGTCCTATAAATCAGAGGAATTCTTAAATAAAAAAATAGGGATTAACCGTATTAAATTAGGGGATTGTGCTAAAAGAATTTAGGTGAAATACTTAATGCTTAGGATGATTTTTAAATTGGCTAAAAAACGGTCAGACGGGATTAGAGCATTGTTATGATATTTTGCTATAGTCGATTTAATTTTGCTTCTACAATAACATTGTTACCCGTCAGACCGTCAATCACAAACTTTCTAACATTTCTTCAACAGCTTCATAAACTTTCTCAATCTCTTCTTTTTTGATAATATAAGGAGGTAAAATGTAAATTACATTTCCTAAAGGACGTAGTAGAATATCTCTTTCTAAGAAGAATGGATACAACTTATGGCGTACTTCATTTACATAAGAAGTATCAGCATCTGTCTTTAATTCTAAGGCAAAAATAGTACCTAAAACCCTAGCATTTAAAACTTTAGGATGCATCAATATTTTATGATAAAATTCATTTTGCCATTGGCTAATTTTCTCAATTTGAGTTTGTGTTTCTTCTGCTACTAACAATTCATAACTAGCTATAGAAGCAGCACAAGCTATAGGGTTAGCCGTAAAGCTGTGACCATGAAAGAATGTCTTCATGATATCAGTGCTTTTATAAGGCTCCATTATTTCCGCTGCACAAGAAGTAACTCCTAATGCCATGGTGCCTCCTGTCAATCCTTTCGACAAGCAAAATATATCAGGTTTATTTTCCAGATAATCTGATGCAAAGTGTTTACCAGTTCTACCAAAACCAGTAAAAACTTCATCTGCAATACAAATTACCTCATTATCTTGAGCAATTTTGATGAGTTGATCTAAAAATCCTGCATCATACATTTTCATACCCGCAGAACCCAAAACCAGTGGTTCAAAAATGAAAGCAGCAACTTTTCCTGATTCTACTAATTGGTAGAATTTTTGAAGTAATTCATCTTCATTACCGTTTTCTGGCATCGGCAAGAACTCTACATCAAAAAGGTAGGGTGAAAATGGTGCAGAAAAAGGACCTCTATCTCCAACCGCCATAGCGCCAAAAGTATC
>QNXU01000369.1 GCA_003973485.1 Bacteroidota bacterium
TCTACTGGCTTCATGCCAGGCTTTCATAATGGTGTTTTCAGTGGTCATATCCTCACTTAATGCCCAGCCTACGATTTTTCTATCCGCAAGATCCATGATAGTGGTTAGATAATTCCAGTCATCATTAACCCTGATATAGGTGATATCGGCTTAATGCCATGAACGTAAGTATTTCTCAAGTTTATGAGGCACTGGCTAGAAATAATGTTAATACGGGAGGCGCCTACATAGAGAAAAACCACATGTCTAACTTCATACGAGGGGAAGGTTTAATTAGATCATTAGATGATATCCGTAAGATATCGGTGAAGACGGAAAACGGTATTCCTATCACTATTGGTGATGTAGCGGAAAAAGTGCATTTCGGAAACCAAGTGCGCTATGGTGCTTTCACGCAGGATGGAAAAGAAGCGGTTGGTGGAATTATCATGATGTTGAAAGGAGCTAACCCAAATAAGGTAATTCAGGATGTGAAAGACCGTATGGCAGAAGTAGAGAAATCGCTTCCTGAAGGTTTAACCATTAATACGATTATTGACAGAAGTGATTTGATTTCAAGAACCACTGATACGGTTAAAACAAACTTAATAGAAGGAGCTTTAATCGTCATTTTTGCCTTGGTATTGCTTTTAGGTAGTTTACGAGGTGGAATAATCACCGCCACTACTATTCCGCTTTCGCTTCTATTTGCTTTTATTCTGATGAAGCAATTTGGTGTTTGGGCCAATCTTATGAGTTTGGGAGCCATTGACTTTGGAATTATCATTGATGGAGCGGTCATCATTATTGAAGGAACTGTTTATGAAGTACAAAAGCGGATTAGGTCTGGCAACCTAAAATTCAATCAGGGGGTGATGGATGATTTGGCTTATGATGCAGGTAGCACCATGATGGGTTCCGCATTTTTTGGTCAAATCATCATTCTAATTGTATTTGCTCCCATTTTATTTCTCACAGGAGTAGAAGGTAAAATGTTCCAGCCAATGGCTTATACCTTTGGCTTTGCCATGATAGGTGCTATTCTACTATGCTTGACTTATGTACCTATGATGTCGGCATTATTAATGAAACCCATTCAGAATAAAAAGAATTGGTTTGGCAGATTTGAGCGAGGCTTAGAAAAGGTGAGCGATAAAATCATAAGCGCCATTCATAATGCTTACCTCCCTTTATTGAATGGAGCTTTACGCTTCAAAATGCTGGTTATCATCTTTGCCATTGCTTTACTGGGGGTGGCAGGTTATACATTTTCCAAAATGGGAGGCGAATTTGTACCTCAGTTGGATGAAGGGGATATTGCCATGCAAGCATTAGTTCGCCCTGGGAGTTCGCTTAGTAAATCGAAGAAGGTTTCGGTTAAAATAGAGGAACTCTTGCTCGAAAATTTCCCTGAGATTAAAACCGTTACTGCTCGAATTGGAGTGGCAGATATACCAACAGACCCCATGCCAATGGACATAGCCGATATGTATTTAATATTGGAAAAAGATAAAGATCAATGGGTTTCCGCTAAGACAAAAAATGAATTGATAGCGAAAATCAAGGAAAAGCTCGAAACGCATCTTACAGGTGTGAATTTTGTTTTTACACAGCCGGTAGAGCTGCGATTCAACGAATTACTAGAGGGGGTACGGGAAGATATTGCCGTTAAATTATATGGTGATGATTTAGATATTCTTGCTAAGAAGGTACAGGAAATGGCTGAAATTATTGAGACAGTGCCGGGTGCTGGAGATGTTAATCCTGAACGGACATCAGGCTTACCTCAAATGACAGTGCGCTATAATCGAGATAAGATTGCGCAATATGGCTTGGACATTCAAAAGCTGAATGAATATGTAAGCTCAGCCTTTGCTGGAGGAGTAGCGGGGGTGATTTTTGAAGGAGAAAAGCGTTTCGATTTAGTCATTCGATTTGATGAAGCCTACAGGCAAAGTATAGAGGATTTACAGACCCTGTATATAGATTTGCCAGACGGTACGCAAGTACCCATTAAAGAGGTAGCAGACATTAGTTATGTGCCAGGACCCATGCAGATTTCACGCGATGACACTTATAGGAGAACTTATGTGGGCGTCAATACAAGAGGCAGAGATGTTGAATCTGTAGTGAAAGACATTCAAGCTAAGCTGGATGCCGAGCTTGACTTACCTCCCGGGTATTATATAAGCTATGGCGGTGAATTTGAAAATCTGGAGCGGGCAAAAAGTCGTTTGATGATTGTTGTACCCATAGCACTCTTCTTAATATTTGTACTGTTATACTTTGCTTTAAAATCTTTCTCGCAATCCATTATGATTTATATCGCTATTCCACTAGCTGCAATTGGGGGTGTTTTTGCTCTTTGGCTGCGAGATATGCCCTTCAGTATTTCAGCAGGGGTAGGCTTTATCGTACTATTTGGGGTAGCCGTTTTGAATGGGTTGGTATTAATCAATCGGTTCAATTCATTGAAAGAAGAAGGTGTTACAAGTATTAGAGAACGAATTTTAACAGGAACCAAAGAACGAATCAGACCAATTATGCTTACTGCAACAACCGATATTTTTGGATTTTTACCGATGGCATTTTCTGCCTCCGCAGGAGCTGAAGTACAGCGGCCTTTGGCCACAGTAGTCATTGGAGGGATGCTTACTGCCACGATGCTTACGCTGGTAGTATTGCCAGTGCTTTACACTTTTGTTGAAGGAAGAATTGACAGGAGAAAAGGACTAAGATCACCAAGTGTCAATGTTATTATTATACTTATCATTTGTGGAGGATTATTTGGTTTGTCAAGCTCAGGCCATGCACAAGGTGTTCAGCAAGATTCGTTTAATGAAATCACTTTAGATGAGGCTAAGAAAAAGGCGGTCGAGAATTATCCTAAAATCAAATCGGCAAAACTGGAAATTGAAAAGCAACTAGTACTAAAGAAAACAGCTTGGGATTTGGGGAATACTCAGATTTTCACAGGAAGAGAAGAAGCGGGCAATGGTTCCAATGGAGTGTATACAAGCATTGGCTTTCAACAGCAAAATATTGATGTTTTTGGTGTCGCCTCTAAGCGAAACCTTCAAAAGGAACAGGTGGTATTAGCAGAAAAAGCACTTGGGCTATCCATTATTGAGCTGGAACGCGAAGTAAGTACTGCCTGGGAATGCTTTATGTAGCAAAAAATAAGTTTGAAGTTTACGATAAACTTGATTCTGTTTTTAGGGATATAGAGAGAGCGGCTAAAATCAGATTGGAAACAGAAGCTACTTCTAAGTTAGAATTTTTAGCAACAGCCAATCAAGCCAACAAAGTACATATTGAAAGAGAGCAAGCCTACAGAGACTACCTAAGTGCCCTGCAACGACTGAATCTGTGGTTTGCTAATGACAGCTTATTCACCGTAGCAGATATTCCATCAGAACAATTAGAAGATCCCCTAAATTTTGTGGCAGATTCTCTAAGAAGTCATCCATTATTGGATATTTCGGCACAAGAAGTTGAAGTGGCAGATGCCATCATAAGGGAGAGGCGGTCACAGTTTCTGCCGAAGTTGCAAGGGCAATATGGCAGACAGGAAATTGCAGGCCAGTCTGGGTTTTATACTTATCAGGTAGGTATTAAAATTCCTTTATTTTTTGCACCTGAACTAGGTAGGTCGCAGTCTGCTAAAATTCAAAAGGATATTGCTAAGCAAAATTATAAAGAGACTCAATTGAAATTGAACAATGAATACAATCGTGTTAGAGCGCAGTATCTGAAATGGTACGATTCCTGGAAATATTACCGTGAAGAGGCCTTGCCACATGCTACCGAACAGCGGAAAGGTGCTATTGCAGCCTACAGAGAAGGAGCTATTGACTATGTTTCTTTTCTACAAAATGTAAAAGATGCTATCAGTGTAGAAGTGGATTCTTGGAATGCCTTTGGCCAGTACTTAGAAAGTCGCTATCAATTAGAATATTATTTAAAAACATCAAAATAAGTCATAAAATCATCAGATTTATAAAACATAAAGCAATGAAAAATCAAATTATATATATTCTGGTATTCTTCTTTTTTGGAACAATAATTTCAGGTTGTGACAATAAATCAACCGAAAATAAGCTA
Source organism: Bacteroidota bacterium (assembly GCA_003973485.1). GTDB lineage: Bacteria > Bacteroidota > Bacteroidia > Cytophagales > Cyclobacteriaceae > Marivirga. The sequence goes on from QNXU01000369.1 coordinate 4,084, forward strand.
ACGGAAAAAACAGAAAAAGAATCGGAGCATAAAGAAGAAGAAATGGGAGTTTTACACCTCTCCAATCTTAAGTTTGAAAGCCTTGGGATAAAGGTGGATTCCTTGCCTAGCCGCAACCTATCTGGAATTGTGGAGGCAAATGGACATTTAGAAGTTCCTCCACAGCATGAAGCTACTGTTACTGGTGTTTTAGGGGCCAATGTGACTAGTATAAAGGTAATTGAAGGAGATAAGGTAAGAAAGGGTGAAGTACTGGCTTTCTTGTCGCACCCTAATCTTGCCAATCTTCAAAGTAATTACATCCAAGCTTATAGTCAATTCCAGTATCTTGAAAAAGAGATGCAAAGACAAAAGCGATTGTATGAGGAAGAAGTAGGCTCAGGAAAGGATTATCAGCAGACCTTGGCTAATTATCAAGCTGTGAAGGGAGAAATGAAGGGCTATCAAGCTCAATTAAAGCAATTGAGTTTAAATATAGCAAGCATAAAGGAGGGTGAGATTTATCAATATGTACCCGTTATAAGTCCAATAAATGGATACATTGAAAAAGTAAAAGTTCAGATAGGGCAATATGTTGAACCTCAAACTGAAATGTTCATGATTGTGAATACAGAACATGTTCATGCGGATTTGATGGTGTTTGAAAAGGATGTGCATAAAGTGGAGGTAGGCCAACAAATGAAATTCTCGGTTGCTTCAGTGCCCGGCTCGAATTTATCCGCTAAAATATATTCTGTGGGTAAGAAATTTGAGCAGAACCCAAAAGCGGTACATGTTCATGCAGAAATTGAGAAGAAGGAAAATTTTTTAATCCCTGGTATGTATATTAATGCAAGAATTAAAACTAGTGAAGAAAAGGTAATGGCATTACCAGAGGAAGCCATTATTGAAGAAGATGGAAAGCCTTATATTTTCCTTGCAGAAGAGCTTCAAAAAGACGGTGGAACAGAATGGGCTTTTCAAGCTGTGGAAATACGAACTGGGTTGAAGGCAGATGGATGGGTTGAGATAAAACTTCTGGAGCCACTTCCAGCAGGGGCGCTAGTCGCATGGAGTGATGCTTACTATTTGATTTCAGAGATGAATAAAAGTAAGGCTTCTCATGGACATTAGATTGAATTTCAAAATTTTCAGAACATGCGGTTTTGTATCAGTTAATATTTAACAAAATATGAATAAGAGCACTTTTAAAATACATAAAATGGATTGCGCCTCTGAGGAACAGATGATTCGAATGAAGCTGGAAAGTTTAGATGAGGTTAAGCAGCTTGAATTTGATATTCCCCATCGACAATTGCAGGTATATCATAGTGCTGAAATTGATGACATTCAAAACGCCCTAGCCGAACTTCAACTGAATGAAAAATTAGTAAACACCCAAGAAGCAGACTTGCCAGAAATTGTTGATCATACGCAACAGAGAAAAGTACTTTGGTGGGTGTTAGGAATAAATTTAGTCTTTTTTGTAATTGAGATGACTACAGGCTGGATTTCAAGCTCTATGGGCTTAGTTGCTGATTCCTTGGACATGCTAGCAGACTCTATTGTTTATGGGCTTAGTTTATTGGCAGTTGGTGCTGCTGTTGCTAGGAAAAAGAAAGTGGCAAAAATAAGTGGCTATTTTCAAATGGGCTTGGCTCTTTTAGGTTTTTTGGAGGTATTGAGAAGATTTTTTACTGAAAGTGGAACACCTTTGTTTCACTGGATGATTATAATTTCAATCGTAGCCCTAGCAGGAAATTTAGTGACACTCTGGCTAATCAATAAAGCAAAAAGTAATGAGGCTCACATGCAAGCGAGTAGCATTTTCACCTCTAATGATATAATTGTGAATGGCGGTGTGATTTTGGCGGGTGTACTGGTGTATTTATTAGAGAGTAAATGGCCAGATTTAGTAATTGGTGGAATAGTTTTCGCATTTGTAATTCGAGGTGCAATTAGAATCTTAAATCTTTCAAAATAGTTATGGGACATAATCATGAACATTCACACAATCATTCCGAAGGCAATGTAAAAGTAGCCTTCTTTCTCAACCTTGCATTTACGATAATTGAAATTATTGGCGGACTGTACACCAATAGTTTGGCAATATTATCTGATGCATTGCACGATTTAGGAGATAGCTTAAGCTTGGGCTTATCCTGGTATTTTCAAAAATTGTCTAAAAAAGGTCGAACAAAGACCTTTTCATTTGGCTATAAACGGTTTTCCTTATTGGGTGCCATCATAAATTCCATAGTATTAGTGGTAGGCTCCATATTTATTTTAACGAAAGCAATTCCTGAACTTTTTAATCCAGAAGAAACCAATGTGGAAGGAATGCTTTATCTCGCTATACTGGGTATTATCGTAAATGGAGCAGCTGTTTTTAAATTGAGAAAGGGAGAATCACTGAATGAGAAAGTAGTTTCTTTGCACCTTTTGGAAGATGTATTAGGTTGGGTTGCTGTGCTTATTGGCAGTATTATCATGATGAATTTTGATGCGCCATTTATTGATCCTTTGTTATCGGTATTGATATCCTTATTCGTACTTTATAATGTCTATAAAAATCTAAAAAAGAGTTTACTCGTTGTGATGCAAGGGATTCCTTCTGATGTTTCAATTGATAAAATAAGAAAGAAATTGGAAGTGATTGATGAGATTAAAGATGTGCACGATTGCCATGTATGGTCATTGGACGGAAGTTATCACATCATGAGTATTCATTTAAGAATGAAAGAAGATTATAGATTATCTGAGCTTTCAGAGATAAAGAAAAAGGCTCGAAATAAATTAAAAGATGAATCTATTAATCATATTACAATTGAAACTGAAAGCATTGATGAAAATTGTGAGTTAGATGATTGTTAAAGATGGAGCGATGAAGATAAAGGAATTGGAAAAGAATTTACTGGAAAAGAACATCAGGCCAACGGCTATGCGACTTTTGGTATTGGAGGCCTTGCTAGGTCAGGAAGTGGCGATTAGTCTAACTGATTTAGAAAAAGAAGTTGAAAAATCTGATAGAGTAACCCTATTTCGTACACTTAAAACTTTTCAGGAAAATGGCCTTGTTCATAGTATTGATGACGGGACAGGTGCACCTAAATATGCATTATGTGAAGATGGTTGCAATTGTGAGTTAGAACGAGACTTACATGTTCATTTTCATTGCAAGGAATGTAATGAGACAATTTGCTTACCTAAATATAAAATCCCAGAGATTAGTCTGCCTAAAAAATTCATTTCAGAAGAGGCGAATTTAGTAGTAAAGGGGATTTGCGGGAAATGTGCCAGTTGACTATGAAATGAAATTTTAAAAGTGAGTAGGGTAGAAAAATTTCAAACTTTAATTATTCTTTTGGCCGTGTGTCTAGGTTTCCTCTTAGGGCAAATTGAAGAAATAAAATAAAGCATTTTTACTTTCTAATAATTGCAATTCCACTGCATTGGAATATCCTGTATTTTCGTTCAAAAAATATTTTGATATGAATTTCAACACATTAATGCCTGAAAGACTCAAAATTTATTACTGCAAAGAATTAGAATTATATAGGGAATACTTAAATAAAAAAGAATTGCCAAAAGCCTGGCAACAGTTAGAACGGGCTCATGTCTTAGGCCAGCCCTATCCCTATCAACATTCCGAAGTTCATTGGTTGATGTTAAAATTTGGTATAAGAATAAAAAGCACTAAAGAAATTATTGGACAGATACCAAGATTACTTGTAGGGGGTGTGAAATCTTTTGTTGGAGTAATTCCAGTGGGGAATACGGGTGGTGCAAATGTGCCGCCCTTGAAATCAATGCCAATCGAAAAAGAGCTTCTTGATATTATTGAAAAAAGCCAAGCTTAATAAACTGAATGATAAGAACAGCTTTTTTATTGATGAGGATTT
>QNXU01000044.1 GCA_003973485.1 Bacteroidota bacterium
ATTATGGCAAATAATGATTGCGGATCGCATTTCAGCTGGAATCTCTGAAATAACACGTAACATGATGCGTGCAGAAGCTTCATAAATTTCTTCTGAGGCTTCAATATGATCAGGTTTAACGCCCAGTTGCTCATTAATTCTGTGCATAGTTTCTGTTGTCCTCTCGGCAATGCTATGTAACATTAAATCAGGATGAAATTCCTTTTGTTTTAAATACATCCCTACTTTTGAGGAATCCTGCAAACCCTTTGCAGTTAATTGGCGTTCCACATCTTTTAAGCCGGCAGTTGGTTCTTCTGCCTCGCCATGGCGAATTAAATAAAGATCTTTAATCATTTGATTGATTAGCTGTTTGATAGTAAAATTAGGATTAATAAATAAACTATCTCAATAAACGAGTAAAAACCTAAATTCTTTTTTTCTAAAAAAAATTAATGATATTTGAATTTCAATTTAAAATAAGCCAGTAGATATGTCGAAAAATTTAGTGATAGTGGAGTCACCCGCCAAAGCCAAAACTATTGAAGGTTATCTTGGAAAGGATTATAAAGTTCTTTCTAGTTATGGTCACGTTCGGGATTTGCCAAAAGGGAATAATGCCATCGACATCGAAAATGGGTTTAAACCTACTTATGAAGTATCAAAAGATAAGAAAGAAGTCATCAAGGCTTTAGTTAAGGAAGCAAAATTAGCAGAAATGATCTATCTCGCGACTGATGATGACCGCGAGGGAGAAGCGATTTCATGGCATTTGAAAGAAGCTTTAAAATTAGATGATGCCAGAACCAAAAGAATTGTTTTTAGGGAAATTACAAAATCAGCTATTCAAAATGCGATTAATTCCCCTAAAGGAATAGATATAGATTTAGTAAATGCACAACAAGCCAGAAGAATTTTAGATAGATTAGTAGGTTTTGAACTTTCTCCAATCCTTTGGAAGAAAATCAAAACTGGGCTTTCGGCTGGTAGAGTTCAATCGGTTGCTGTAAGAATAGTAGTTGAAAGAGAACGAGAGATTGAAAAATTCAAAGCGGAATCATTTTATAAAGTTCAAGCCTTCTTTAATGTAGAGGGCAAGGAATTGAAAGCGGAACTTCCAGGTAGATTCAAAACGGAGGAAGAAGCCATGGCATTTTTAGAAAAATGTCTGGATGCTGAATTTTCAATAGGGAAATTAGAGAAAAAACCAGCCAAGAAAACTCCAGCACCGCCATTTACCACTTCCACTTTGCAACAAGAAGCTTCTAGGAAATTAGGTTTTTCTGTTGCTCAAACCATGTCTTTAGCTCAAAGACTTTATGAATCAGGTAAGATTTCTTATATGAGAACTGATTCTTTGAATTTGTCTGATGAAGCAAAGGAAGGCGCAGCTAAAGAAATTAAATCAGAGTATGGGGCAGATTACGCACATACGAGAACTTTTAAGACTAAATCAGCAGGAGCGCAAGAAGCTCACGAAGCCATTCGTCCAACCAATTTTGCTACAAAAGAGGCTAGTAGCGATTATAATGAGCAAAGACTTTATGATTTGATATGGAAGAGAGCCATTGCTTCTCAAATGTCAGATGCTCAAATTGAAAAGACTAATGTAAGCATTGATATCTCCACTACGGACCAAACGCTAAGTGCTAGTGGTGAAGTAGTGAAATTTGAAGGATTCTTGAAAGTTTATATTGAATCTACTGATGAGGAGGAAGAGGGAGAAGGAAATGTAGCTAAAGGAATGTTGCCTCCATTGCAAGTAGGGCAAACGTTAGATCTGAAAAGAATGCAATCCAGAGAAGGTTTTACTCGCCCGCCTGCTCGCTATAATGAAGCAACATTAGTGAAGAAATTAGAAGAGATGGGAATTGGAAGACCTTCCACTTATGCGCCAACTATTTCTACTATTCAGAAAAGGGGTTATGTCAACAAAGAATTCCGAGATGGAAAAGATCGAAAATATGTTGAGATGGTTTTGGAGGACGGAAAAATCAATCGTTTAGAAAAAACTGAAATAACTGGAGCTGAGAAAAATAAATTATATCCAAGTAATTTAGCAATGGTAGTAAATGATTTTTTGGTGGATCATTTCCCAAATGTTACGGATTATAATTTCACAGCGAAAGTAGAGCAAGAATTTGATGAAATTGCCAAAGGTGAGAAGATTTGGAATAATATGATCAAGAAGTTCTATGGCGAATTTCATCAAAAAGTGGACGATGCAGAGAGTATTGAAAGAAAAGACATCAATACCGGTCGAGAATTAGGAGTTGATCCTAAAACGGGTAAGAAAGTAATCGTCCGATTAGGGAAATATGGTCCGTTGGTTCAGTTAGGTGAAACCCCTGATAAGGATGATGAGGAAGCAGAGAAACCACAGTTTGCCAGTCTGAGAAAGGGGCAATTTATTGAAAACATTACGCTTGAGGAGGCGATGGAATTGTTCAAATTACCTAGGGAATTGGGTGATTATGAAGATAAGAAAATGGTAGCTGCTATCGGTCGTTTTGGTCCTTATGTTCGTCATGATGGGAAATTTGTTAGTATTCCAAAAGGGGAGGATCCTTTGGAAATTACGGCCGATCGCGCAATTGAATTAATTGAAGAAAAAAGGAAAGCTGATCGAGAAAAATTTATAAAAGATTTCGAAGAAGATCCTGAGGTTCAAGTATTGAATGGTAGATGGGGACCTTATATTAAATTTGGTAAAAAGAATGTGAAAATCCCTAAAGATAAAGAGCCAACAGAGCTGACTTATCAAGAATGTGTTGAACTAGCCGAAAAAACTCCTGACAAAAAAGGAGGAAGAAAAGCGGCTCCGAAGAAGAAAGCAACTAAGAAAAAGTGATTTTAAAAGGCTAATAGCACTATGGTGCCATGGTCGGTGGCTCACCGACCATCTACAGTAGCTATCTTTTCTGCTTCAGGTCGGTCGGTGAGCCACCGACCGGGGGCAAGCTTTTTTCTTTTGATTTTTCAAAGTTGAACATCTTTATAATCATCATATTTATTGAAAACATGCTGAACATAGGAACAATCAGCTTTGATCTTAAAATTCTCATTTCTAGCTTTTTCAGCTAGATGATCCAATAATTTCCTTCCTACACTCTGTCCTTTTAGTTCTTCCGAAACTTCAGTGTGCTTTACATTGAGGATGTTTTCACTTTCTTTTGTAAACTTCATTTCTGCTTTAGGATCGTTTTCATCCCCAACAAAAAGCTTTCCTGTATGTTGTTTTTCTTTTATTTCTATTTTCATTTTAATGGTATTTATGTGGCAAATTAATGATAAAGCTATTGAAACCAATGGGTTTTCGAGTTAAGCCTTAGCTTTGCATTTCTAAATCTTAATCAGAATGAATAAAGGTATCCTTTACATGATTATTGCAGGCTTTTTGTTTGCAACAATGAACGTTTTTGTGAAAATGTTGCTCAATATCCCTGCGATTGAAATTGTATTTTTTCGGTCTCTCATTTCTTTCGTGATGAGTTTTTTTTATCTCAAGGCAATAAGAGTTCCTGTAATGGGGAATAATAAAAAGCTGTTGATTGCACGTGGTGCTGTTGGTGCAGTTGCTTTAACCATGTATTTCTATACTTTGCAAAATATTCCGCTAGGAAGTGCCGTAACCATGCAGTTCTTATCACCAATTTTCACTTCCATATTAGGGATTTTTATAGTGAAAGAAAAAGTCCATCTCAAACAGTGGATTTTTTACATGATGGCTTTTGCAGGCTTAATCATTATTCAAGGTTTTGATCCTAGAATTTCTATTCAAATGTTTGCCATTGGTATAGGCTCTTCTATAATGGCAGGTTTGGCTTATAATATTATTAGAAAAATCAACAAAACAGAACACCCTCTTGTCATTGTTTTTTATTTTCCTTTAGTGACAACACCACTCACAGGGCTTTATTCTGCTTTTAATTGGATTATGCCAGCAGGCGAAGAATGGCTGATATTATTGGCAATTGGAGTATTAACACAATTTGCCCAATATTTCATGACTATGTCTTATCAATCAGAAGATTTATCAAAAGTTGCTAGTTTGAAATATTTAACCATTGTTTACGCACTAGGCTACGGATATGTGTTTTTTGATGAGACCTATAATTGGATTGTTTTTTCAGGAATAGCATTAATTTTGGCGGGCGTAATTTTGAATGTTTGGTTCAAAAATAAAATTGGGAAGGCATAATTGCGGAATTTGCGTTTTTTTTCTCGAACAAATAGGGCATATTATCGAATTGATTAGGTTTTGATTGTTCCTTCCAAAGGTTTTTCACAATTTGTCCAATGAAAAATAATGAGCTTCTAATAAGATTGTTATATCTTTAAAATTAGTAATTCATGGAGAAGTGAGTTTTAATGAATATTAGTAAAGAAAATATCTCTTTGGAAAAGGAAAATCTTCAGTTAAAGGATGAATTAGCAGCGGTCAAAAAAAAACTTGCACAATATCAATATGCAGCAGCTGGAGCTAATGAAGGTTTATGGGATCGAAATCTCATTACTGGAGAGGTATTTATTTCCCCACCTTGGCTTACCATGCTTGGTTATAGGCATGATGAAATAATTGAGCAATTAGAATTATGGGAAAATTTATTGCATCCTGAAGATAAAGCTAATGCCATCAATTCATTAGAAGATTTTATTTCGGGTAAAAGGGATGAATATAATATTCAATTTCGTTTAAAGCATAAAAAAGGCCATTATATCTGGGTACAATCCACAGCTCAATTAACCTTGGATAATGATGGTCAACCTATTAGGGTTTCAGGTTCTCATAGAGATATTACCGATAAAAAACGAAGTGAGGAAATTATAAAAACTAGCGAACAAAAGTATAAGCATTTCTTTCAGAACTCCCTGATTGGAATTATGAGGGTTCGTAAATCAGATTTAGAAGTTATTGAAATCAATCAGAAGGGGTTAAATATTTTAGCGCTTTCTGAAAAGAAACGTCACATGAAAATGACGGATCCTTTCAAAGATAAAGGAGATGTAAACAAGTTTTTAGAACAGTTATCAGATAGAGAATCGATAGAAGAGTTTGAGGCGAAATTTGAAAGATGGGATGAGTCTGAAACTTGGGTTTCTATTTCTGCTTTGGAGATAGAATCAGAAGAAACGGCTTATTACGATATTATTTTCCGAGATATTAGTGAATTTAAAGAAAATCTTGTTGAGCTTCAACGATTGAATTTTGAGTTGGATAACTTTGTATATCACGCCTCTCATGATATTAGGTCACCATTAAGATCTTTAATGGGGTTAATTGATATTTTAAAAACCGAAAACCGTCCAGGCGAAATCCGGAAAATAATTGATATGATTACCGGAAGCATCAATAGACTAGATAAATTTGTAGTAGATTTATTGGCAATGTCACGCGATAACCGCTTGGAGGAGCCAGATACAGTTCCAATTAATTTTATGGTGGAGGTTAATAACAGTATCACGAATTTCCATCATGTTTATACGACCAAAAACCTCGAAATCAGAACTAAAATAATTCAGTGGTATCCTTTTTATTCTGATTTAACTAAAATAAGAATCATACTTAATAATTTGATTTCAAATTCTATTAAGTATAGAAAAAACTTAGAAAACGAATTTTCATTCATCAATATTACAATAGAAACTTCTGAAAAAGAAGCTGAAATAATAATTGAAGATAATGGGGAAGGAATTCCTAAAGATAAGCTCCAGAAGATTTTTGATATGTTCTATCGTGCTTCTGAAAATAGTGAAGGAAGTGGTTTAGGAATGTATATAGTAAAAAATGTAATTAAGAAATTAAACGCTAAAATAGACGTTCAATCTAGTGAAGGACAAGGAACAAAATTTATTATTAACGTTCCTAATAGCTTCAAAAAAAAAGATTTTAAATAAAATATTTCATGTCAGTTCATAAAAAACCTATAAAAAAAATCACTACTCATCAATTGCAGGAGATGAAAAACCGAGGGGAAAAGATTTCTATGCTCACTGCTTATGATTTCTCGATGGCAAAATTAGTGGATGCTTCTGGTGTGGATGTTATTTTAGTGGGGGATTCTGCATCCAACGTGATGGCTGGTCATGAAACTACTTTGCCTATCACGCTTGATCAAATGATTTACCATGCTTCTGCAGTGGTTAGAGCTGTTGAAAGGGCTTTAGTTGTGGTGGATATTCCTTTTGGTTCTTACCAAGGAAATTCTTCGGAGGCATTGCGTTCTTCTATTCGAATTATGAAAGAATCTGGTGGTCATGCTGTAAAAATGGAAGGTGGTGCGGAAATTCAAGAATCTATTAAAAGGATTTTAAGTGCAGGAATTCCTGTTATGGGACATTTGGGCTTGACTCCTCAATCCATCTATAAATTTGGTACCTATACAGTAAGAGCGAAAGAGGAAGAGGAAGCAGAGAAGCTAATTGCAGATGCCAAGATATTGGAAGAATGTGGTTGCTTTAGTATTGTTTTAGAGAAAATACCTGCGCAATTAGCCAAAAGAGTAGCGGAGGAAGTAAATATTCCAATTATTGGAATAGGAGCAGGCCCTTATGTTGATGGACAAGTTTTGGTACTCCATGATTTATTAGGTATTACAACCGAATTTAAGCCTAGATTCTTGCGTCACTATGCGAAATTGGATACTATCATCACGGAAGCTATCGGTAAATATGTAGAGGATGTTAAGAAAATTGATTTCCCTAATGAGGATGAGATGTATTAATGTTTTGGGGAGTTAGTGACCTTCGTTGGTGTTATATTGACTATTTGCACGATTTGAGATTAAATGATTTAGTTCAAATCTTTATACTTCAATAGATTAGGACGTCATCCCTGCGAAGGCAGGGATCTTGTAATATTGAAACGAAGTTTCAATTATCTAAATTCAGGGAATAATATTTTGAATGAAATAAGTTCGGTGCCCTAAACCAATTCTTTACATTTTAACCAAAGGTTAAAATCACTAGATTCCTGCCTTCGTAGGAATGAACTGTGATAAAAGTCAAGTTTTTTTTAATATTCTGATTATGAATATGGATTCTATCCTAATGGCTGGTAGTAAATCAACTATCAATCCCTAAAAACCCTTTTCAAAGAAACATATACTACTCCGATTGCTATTAAAACAGTGCCTCCTGCAATTACAAATTCCATAATTTTTTGCTCAGAAACATACTGTATTTAATAATGTTTCGAGCTACCTAAAGAATGCCTGATGAAATAATTTTATCTACTCTTTCTTTTATTTAATTTCACGTCCTTAAATTTGGAACAAGGCTTCCGAATGACCGTTACTTATTGATGTTTATTAAATTTTAAATCAAATACATTAACCATGTCTAAAACTGCAAGGATTTTATATACCAAAACAGACGAGGCTCCGGCTTTGGCAACCTATTCTTTTCTACCTATAGTAAAAGCATTTACGGATTCAGCAGGAATAGCTGTTGAAACTCGAGATATATCATTAGCAGGACGTATTATTTCTCAATTCCCGGAGCGATTAAAACCAGAACAACAAATTAATGACGATTTGGCTGAATTGGGTGAAATTGCTAAAACTCCAGAAGCTAATATTGTGAAACTGCCCAATATCAGTGCTTCTATTCCTCAATTAAAAGCAGCAATTAAAGAATTACAATCTTTAGGATATGATTTACCTGATTATCCTGATGAACCAGCAAATGAGGATGAAAAGAAAGTAAAAGCAAAATATGATAATGTAAAAGGAAGTGCCGTAAATCCAGTTTTAAGAGAAGGGAACTCTGACAGACGCGCTCCTAAGGCGGTAAAAGAATTTGCTAAGAAGCATCCTCATAGCATGGGAGAGTGGAGTAAAGATTCTAAAAGCCATGTTGCAAGCATGAGTGAAGGAGATTTTTATGGAAGTGAAAAATCCTTGACCTTACCATCTGCTACTGAAGTTAAAATCGAACTGAAATCAAAATCGGGAGATGT
>QNXU01000438.1 GCA_003973485.1 Bacteroidota bacterium
ATTAATATCAATCATGGCTTCCCAATCTTCCATATTACCATTTTCTATAGAAGCTAAGCCATGGGCATTTCCAGCATTGTTAACTAATAAATCAATGTTTTTCCAATCTTCAGGGAGACTGTCTATTGCATTCAATACTGCTTTTTGATCTCGAACATCAAAATTGAGGGTGTGGATTTCCGTTTGTTTACTTAATTCTTTTTTTAATTCATCAAGTCTTTCTTGTCTTCTACCTGTTGCAATAATTCTAAATCCGTTTTGACCTAATAGTAGGGCAGTAGCTTGTCCAATGCCTGATGTTGCGCCTGTTATAAATGCTGTTTTTTTCATAGTTAATTTAATTGCTAACATTTTTTTCTCTCACAGAAGACACAGAAGGTCACAGAAAGAAATTTAAATGATTATTGATTTAGTTTAATTTAAATAGATACTTCAAATTATTATTTAGGGTTTTATGGAATTTAGAATCTAACTCTCCAATTTCACCAAGGACTAAATTTTTATGGAGAGTGACAATTTTGGATAATCTTAAGAGAGATGTTTTTTTTAATCCATTAATACTAGATGGTTCAATTAAAAGGTCTGATTTTTCCGTCCAGTCAAGTTGTGTAGAAATAAATGCTAAAATGATATCAGATTCTTTATTTACCAAAATTATTGCTGGACGTACTTTGCTTCCTTTTAAATCAGTAAATGGAAATGGAACTAAGACAATTTTGCCTTTTTTCATTTATACTTAATTTTTAAATCTTCTACAGTATATAACTCTTCTTCCTGTTCCAGAAATTTATAGGATTGAGATTGGTTTGCTAATTCAATCAAGCCATTCTGCAACATATTTTCTTTATACTTTTTTAAAAGATAGCTAGCATAATCTTTCACTTCTAGTATTTTTTCGTCAGACATTTTATCTAAGATATCAATAGTGTCTTGAATTAGATTAGCTTTTTCCATGATTCACAATTTATGGTTGATTAAATATATAAACAAAAGCAGAAGAATGAAAATTCGATAAAGTAGGTTTTATTTAGTTTAATTAATAATCCTAACCAAGCTTTCGTTGTCCACTAGTTTTGAAACGTTGAAGTTAACTAATAGACCTAATTTTTTATCTGATAATTTAAGATAGGAGAGTAATTGCTTTTTATGGACATTGTGCAGAAATTCCACTGATTTAATTTCTATTATAATCGTATTTTCTACTAAAACATCTAGTCTATAGCCTAATTCTAATTTTATGCCTTTGTAAATAACGGGTAAGCCAACTTGGCTTCTTGCATTGAGTCCCATTTTATGTAATTCATATAGTAAGGCAGCTTCGTAAACACTTTCTAATAAACCTGGCCCTAGTTCTTTAAATACGGTATATATGGCACCTCTTATTTGGTAGGTCAAGTCATTTAAACTCATGGGTTTTGGTTTTAAGGTTGAAAAATAATTTAAAAGCTTAAGGTAATATGATTATAGTTAAATGAAAAATATTGCTTACAAGAAATTTGAATGGCTCACAGAAGGCACAGAAGGACACAGAAAATTTTTGGAGTATGTTTAATTCAATGGTTTTGAGCGAATCCTTACATTTTTTTGAGAGTCTATCAGGAAGTTTAAATAGCGCACAGAAGGCACAGAAGGAAACAGAAAATTGTATGAACGCTCCCACAACTTTATTTCTATTTACATCAATAATATTTCTTTGCTAATTTTTATAATCTCTTTTACTGTTATACTTCTTTACCTCAAAACATCCTAACCTCAACACCTTTACACTTATTTCTTTACCCTACTCGGATTATCATTTATAAAGGCTTTCCAGCTTTTGGGGCCACTAGCTGTTTTCCCACCTTGGAAGTGATGACAAACTGCTACACCTAATGCATCAGTAGCATCTAATAATTTAGGAATTTCCTTAATGCCTAATAAAGTCTTCAGCATTTCAGCAACTTGTTCTTTAGAGGCATTTCCGTTGCCCGTAACAGACATTTTTACTTTTTTTGGTGCGTATTCGGTAATTGGTAAATCTAATCTTAATGCGGCCGCCATGGCTACTCCTTGGGCGCGACCTAATTTCAGCATAGATTGCACGTTTTTACCATAAAAGGGAGCTTCCAATGCTACTTCATCAGGGCTGTAATCTTCAATTAAGTTTGTTACTCTTTCAAAGATTTTACGCAATTTTATTTCATGATTAGCATATTTGGAAAGGTGAATTACTCCATATTGCAGCATTGTCATTTTATTGCCTGTAATTTGAATTACGCCATAGCCCATCACGGTTGTTCCTGGATCAAGCCCTAATATAATTTTGTCTTTAGGCATTTGTTTTTAATTCACTTTATTGCTTTTTGCTTATAAATTCTCGGTTTTTTGCTCACAGAAGGCACAGAAGAACACAGAAAGTTATTTACTGTATCTAACTATTGCTTTCTTTTCTTTACTGATTCCGGTCTGACCTGCGGTACTGACCTAAACATCCTAGATCCGTCACCCCACTTGAAGCTTCTAACTTCCTGCTTCCAGCTTTTTTTGATCACAGAAATCACAGAATTTCACAGAAGATATATTTAATGTCAACCTAATTTTTACACTTAATTACTTCAACACATCTTCACTTCACCACCTGTTAGTGCGCCTCACTCCAATTATCAGCAATTCCAACCCCAATTTCCATGGGAACATCTAATTCCATGGCATTTTTCATGAGGTCTACTACTTTATCTTTTAGTTTATCGATTTCGTCTTTATGGGCATCGAAAATCAATTCATCATGCACTTGCATAATCATTTTTGATTTTAGATTCTCCTTTTCCATCCATTTTTGAATGTTAATCATAGCGATTTTAATCATATCTGCGGCACTTCCCTGAATAGGTGCATTGATAGCATTTCGTTCTGCAAAGCCTCTGATGGTTTGGTTTCGAGAATTAATATCTCTTAACCATCTTTTTCTTCCTAAAATGGTGGTCACATATTCATTGGCTCTAGCTTCTTCTTTAACCTTTTCCATGTAGTCGTGCACTTTAGGGAACTCTTTAAAGTAGGCTTTGATGATATCTGAGGCCTCAGTACGTGAAATATTTAGGTTTTGAGCTAAGCCGAAAGCGGATATTCCATAAATGATTCCGAAATTAACTTCTTTGGCTTTTCTTCTCATACCAGGATCCACGTCTTCTAGATCAACTCCAAACACCTTAGCAGCCGTAGTAGCGTGAATGTCTCTACCATTTTTGAAGGCTTCCATCATAGCTTCATCTTGTGAGAAAGCCGCCATGATTCGTAATTCTATTTGAGAATAATCCGCTGCCATGAGTTGATAATTTTCATCTCTCGGAACAAAAGCTTTTCTAATCAATCGTCCTTTTTCCGTACGAATTGGTATGTTTTGAAGGTTAGGATTATTGGAACTTAATCTACCAGTTGCCGCAACGGCCTGTCTGTAATCTGTGTGTACTCTTCCATCTTTCTTGCTGATCAATTTTGGCAAAGCATCCACATAAGTAGATTTTAATTTTTGATACTCACGGAATTCTAAAATTTTATCCGCAATTTCATGTTCATTAGCTAATTTGGATAATATTTCCTCTCCAGTTGCGTATTGCCCTGTTTTAGTTTTCTTTGGCTTATCTACCAATTTCATTTTATCGAAAAGAATCTCTCCCAGTTGCTTTGGTGAGGCTATATTGAATTCTTGACCTGCCAATTCAAAGATTTTTTCTTGAGCTTCTAATGCAGCTTTTTCCAATTCTTTTGACATTTTAGCAAGTGCGTCTTTGTCGATTTTAACGCCTTCATATTCCATTTCAGCTAGAACATAAGAAAGAGGCTCTTCTACATCATGCAACAAGCTTTCCAGATTATTTTCTTTTATTTCTTTTTCTAAAATATGCTTCAATTGTAAAGTGATATCCGCATCTTCTCCAGCGTATTCGACTACATCTTCTACTGGAACATCACGCATGTTTCCTTGCCTAACTCCTTTTTTACCAATCAAATCGGTGATGGAAACAGGGCTGTAGTTCAAATAATTTTCAGCCATCACATCCATGTTATGACGAGTTTCAGGATCGAGCAGATAATGCGCCAACATGGTGTCAAACATTTTTCCTTTTACTCTGACGCCATAATTGCGCATCACTTGAATATCGTATTTAAGATTTTGACCAATTTTCGTGATGTCTTCATTTTCCAAAACTTCCTTGAATTCATCCGCTATTTTTTGAGCTTCTTTTTGATCGGCAGGGAATGGAACATAATATGCTTCACCCGCAACATAGGAAAAAGCTAATCCTACTAGTTCAGCATCGGTTGGCTCTAAATCAGTGGTTTCTGTATCAAAACAAAATTCGTCCTGAATGGATAAATAAGTAATGAGATCTTCTCTCAGCTGAGGAGTATCAATTAAATTATATTGATGCTTTGTGTTTGCCAATGTTCTTCTTTCTTGAGGTTCTTCGCTCTCTGCTGCTTCTTGAGGGGTGTCAGTAAACATAGACATTTGCGCTGGATCAACTTTAGCTGAAGATTTTGATGGTGCAGCTGGCTCCTCACCTAAAACCCTTTTCATGAGGGTCCTGAATTCTAACTCTTCAAATAATTCTTTTAAAACTTCCTCATTGGGTTCATCTAAAACCAATTTATCAGGTTCATAGGCTAGAGGAACATCAATTTTGATGGTGGCTAATTTTTTTGAAAGCAGCGCTTGTTCCTTATTAGCTTCTACTTTTTCTTTCATCTTACCCTTAAGCTCATCAGTGTGTTCCAGCAATCCTTCCACTGAACCGTATTGCTTTAGGAATTTAACAGCTGTTTTAGCACCTACGCCAGGTATTCCAGGAATATTGTCCACAGCATCACCCTGCAATCCCAAAATATCAATTACTTGCTCAACTCTGTCAATATCGAATTTCTTTTTAACTTCTTCAATACCCAAAACATCAACTCCATTTCCCATAAAGGCAGGTTTATATAGAAACACATTATCTGTAACTAATTGAGCGTAATCCTTGTCAGGCGTCATCATATACACTTTAAAGCCTTCCTCCCCAGCTTGTTTAGCGATGGTTCCTATGATATCATCTGCTTCATATCCATCCAAAATTAGAACTGGAATATTAAATGCCTCTACTATCTTTTTTACATAAGGAATAGCTACTCTAATGTCCTCTGGTTGCTCTTCTCTTTGTGCTTTATATTCGGGGAATTCTTTGTGGCGAAATGTGGGGGCCGAGGTATCAAAAGCAACTCCAATATGCGTTGGCTTCTCTTTTTTCAAAATTTCTAAAAGGCTGTTGGTGAAACCTAATGCTGCACCAGTATTCATCCCTTTAGAATTAATTCTTGGGGTTTTACTAAAAGCAAAATGCGCTCGGTAAATTAGCGCCATTGCATCAAGAAGAAATAATTTTTTATCTGATTCTGGTGTGTTGCTCATTTTTAATTTGATTCGGAAGTTAAACAGATTTTAAAGGTAGAAAATCTTTAGGCTTTTTGGAATGTTGAAGTCTTTTAAAAATTGTAAATTGTGAGTTGTTAAACTTTGAAGAAAGCATGAGAAACATAACATATCTTTTTATTTCAATATTATTTCTGTTTAGTTGTTCATCTCAATCTCCATCAGGACTTGCTCCACATGAAGGAAAAGTTAAGGTAGAGGGTGGTGAAATTTGGTATAAAGTGATGGGGGAAGGAGAGGGGATTCCGGTTTTAACATTGCATGGCGGACCAGGAGGAACTCATCGTTATTTTTATCAATTGAGTCCGCAAACAGATGAAAGACCTATTATATTATTTGATCAGTTGGGTGGAGGTAGATCCGATTATCATAATGACACCACTTTAATGACAGTAGAACATTTTGTTGAACAAGTGAAAGCGGTAAAGGACAGTTTAGAGCTTGAGGAATTTTATCTTTTAGGTCATTCTTGGGGCGGTGCTTTGGCAGTAGAATACTATCTTAATTATCCTGAAGAAATTAAAGGCTTGATTTTAAGCAGTCCGCTGATTAGTACACCGCGCTGGGAAGCAGATGCCGATACATTAATTAAAACCTTGCCTCAAGAAATGCAAAGCATCATTGAAAGTGCAAATGCAACTGGAGATTATAATTCCGAAGAATACCAAAAGGCAGACGCCTATTACTGGAGTCAGTTTGGATTGAGGACTGCTAAAAATGATCATCCATTGGATACGGTTGAGGTATCTGGAAATGGAATAATCTATAATTATATGTGGGGCCCAAGTGAATTCAGGTGCACTGGCACTCTTAAGGATTTTGACAGAACTGAAAGTTTGAATAAAATTTCTGTGCCTACACTTTTTTTAACAGGCGAATATGATGAAGCACGTCCGCAAACAGTCAAACATTTTAGTGAAATGGTTGAAAATTCTGAATTTGCAGTAGTAAAAAGTGCTGGCCATTCAACATTACATGATAATAAAGAAAGATACAATCAAATCCTTAAGAAATTTTTGCATGAATAATCCATCCATTTTTGAATTTAAATTTTTAATAATTTATAAAAAACTAAAGCAATGAGATATTTAATTCCTCTATTACTACTATTTGGATTTAATTCTTTAAGTCAAAATAAACCTACTGATCCCTTGGCTCATACTTATTCTATTGTGGCGCGTGATGCTGAAACAGGCGAAATGGCTGTTGCCGTTCAGTCTCATTGGTTTAGTGTAGGAACTGCGGTTTCCTGGGCTGAAGCAGGAGTGGGAGTGGTGGCCACTCAATCATTTACAAATAAATCTTTTGGGCTAAGAGGATTAGCGCTGATGAAATCAGGACTATCTCCACAGCAAGCTATGGATAGTTTAATCAATAATGATGAAGGAGAAGCGTATCGCCAAGTTGCTATTTTAAATGCAAAAGGGCAGGTAGCAAGTCATACGGGTGCGAAATGTATAGATGAAGCTGGACATATTAATGGGGATAATTTTTCAGTTCAGGCAAATATGATGCTAAATAAAACAGTAGTTCCTGCCATGGAAAATGCATGGAAAAAGAATGAAGATTTACCTTTAGCAGAAAGGATGGTAGCTGTTTTGAAAGCGGCCCAAGCAGAAGGAGGAGATATCAGAGGAAAGCAATCGGCTGCACTTTTAATTGTGAAAGGAGAAGCAACCGATGAGCCATGGAATGATAATGTTTTAGATTTAAGAGTGGATGATCATGAAAACCCAATTTCTGAATTGGAAAGATTAGTGAAAGTTTTTCGAGCTTATGAACACATGAATAAGGGAGATTTATATGTTGAAAAAGGAGCTATGCAAGAAGCCATGAATGAATATAATGCCGCAATGGAAATGTTTCCAGAAAACCTAGAAATGCAATATTGGACAGCTATTACTTTAGCCAATGATGGCGAAATCGACAAAGCTGTTAAAATGCTTCAAAAAATATATCAGGAAGATTCGAATTGGCGAGAATTAACGAAAAGATTACCTAAGGTTGGTCTGCTGGAAGTAGCAAAAACAGATTTTGATAAACTAACACGATAACGATTTATTTATATAACTATTTATTTTAAGTAGCTTAAAAATCAATGAGGAAACTTCACATATTAATAATTTTTGTATTGCTATTGAGTTCATGTAACTCAAATACTGAAACTGGAAATAAAAATTCAATAGAAATAGATGTTGAAAATGCATCCACACTTAAAATGAGTGATTTGTTTCAGCTTGAAGACATCACTTATTTTTCTGATAGTTTAATTGTTGATCATATTAAAAAAGCGAGTGTAGTTAAAAATTTCTTGGTGCTGCATTGTAGCAGGGGGCTAGACTATTTACTTATTAAAAACATGCAGACTGGTGAAGAATATACAGTTTCCAACAAAGGGGAAGGGCCTGAACAATACCTAAAGCTCAATGATTTTATT
>QNXU01000436.1 GCA_003973485.1 Bacteroidota bacterium
CTATCTTCATTATAGAGTAAGTAACTTACTTCTTCGGTAAATTCAATAATCCATTCATCTTCATTTATAGCATGAGTTATTTCCCTTTTATCAGAATGAAAATTAAAGCTTTCCGAAATTTCAATATCCATATCTGGATCATGATATTGCACTCTATACAAATTATCTCCTTGAATATGATCTAATTCAAGACTGTGTTGATTAATAAAAATTCCACCCTTCGTTTTTACAGTATCGACAGGTAACCATCCATCTTTTGTATCTTTTTCCACTATATAGAATCCATCTATAGATTCTTTGGTTGTGATCCAAATAATTTGATTCTCATCTACGTAAACTTTAAGCCAACTAAATTTTAAATCAGCTTGAATTACCTCAGGATTAGTGAGTTCTGGTTCACAATCATCTTGATGAACAATTCTGATAACCACCCTAGTATCTTGTTCAAGACTCTGCATATCAATTTCATAAGCAGAAACTATTGGGTTTTCAACCACTAAATCTCCATTCAAATATATTTTCTCAATACAAAACCCAGCACCCTTTCCTAAATAAGGATTTCTTACAAAGACATTTTTTCCGTGGTAAAAACCTCTGAAGTAACTGTCTTTGCCTACTAGCGAAAATGACAGACCAATAAATAATATGAGGAAAATATATTTTTTCATGTGTCTTACTTATCGATCATTCATATCTTAATGACTCGATAGGATCTAGCTTTGAAGCTTTATATGCTGGATAATAACCAGAAATTAGCCCTACTATTACACAAATAATAACTCCAACAATCATCCAAAGCCATGGAACTACAAATCCTCCATCACCAATTAATGCTGATATGCCATTACCTATACTAATTCCTAAAATTATGCCCGCAATTCCTCCTATTTGACAAATTACTATTGCTTCCCACAAAAACTGCAATCTTATTTTAGTTGGAGAGGCTCCAATAGCTTTTCTGATTCCAATTTCCCTAGTTCTTTCCGTTACCGATACCATCATTATATTCATCAAACCAATGGATGCTCCTAAAAGTGTAATTGCTCCAATAGCAAAACCACCTATTCTTAAGTAACCTGCAATTTCTTCCAACCTTTCTGCCAATGATTCACTTTTTTCGATATTAAAAGAATTTTCCTGACCGATTCCATCACCTCTTATACCACGCATCACTCCTGTTGCTTCGGCAATGCCTTGTTCCATTAATATGGGATCTGGTAAAGACACTGTAATTCCATATTGCAAAGTACCGTTTGCAAATAAAGTAGATAAGCCAACTGGAATTACTATAGATTGATCGGCTCCACCGCCCCCCATTCCTCCTTGTTCTTCCAAAACTCCAATCACTTTAAAACGAGCTCCAAAAAAGGAAATATCTTTATTAATAGGATCATCATTCTCTTTGAATAATTTATCGACCACATTTGCTCCTAATATTACCACCCCACTGTTGTTTTGTATTTCCAAAGGAGAGAAATTCCTTCCTTTATCAATTTCGTAAGCATTTTGAATTAAATAATTTTCATCAGAAGCATAAACTCTAATAGTTGGTGTAGTCTTCTCGGATCTATATTTTAATTCAGCATTTCCTGTAATCCTGGTAGAAATGGATACATCCCCTACAAAATTGTATTTACTTTTGAATTGCACCGCCTCCTTATAGCCGATTGGTTCATAGGTTTTTTCTTTTTTTCCATCAGAAGTACTCCTCCTTCCATCTAAACCCCTCGCTTCAATTTCAAAATTATTAGCTCCTAATCCTGCTAAATTACCACTAACGGAGTTTTGTATTCCATCAATTGCAGTTAATATTCCAACTAATGCAGTAATACCAATTGCAATAATTGCAGCAGTCAATATGGTTCTTAATCGATTTCCCTTAATCGATCTTACGCCCTCCTTTATATTTTCCAGATAATCCAAAAGCAGTTAATTTTTTTGTAAATTTTAGCAATTTAATGTGATTATTCACGATATATTACATAAAAGTAAGAAACTTTGATTTGAAACTCCATATATTATTTTTAGTTATACATTTATGGAATGAATTTTATTGAAATGATACAGAAATTTTCACTATACATATTTATTACACTCCTATCTATCCAAAGTTTGCAAGCCAATCAAATTTTAGTGCCAATGGATGAGGAGCAATCAAATCACCTGAAAGCTTATGGAGTAACATATTGGATTTTGGAAAAAGAAATTCCCGTTGACTGGTTATTGAATTACAGAGGGGGTAGCTTTATGATTGAAAGCAAACAATCAATCATTAACGAACTGATTATTAGAGGAGTATCTTATGAAATTATTTCTGATGCAGCAGCCAATAATTTACTGGATGAAATTGCCAGTCCATCTTCCAATAAAGATGCTATGCGATTAGATAAAGTTCCTAATATTGCAGTTTACTCTCCCAAATCTAAGCAACCTTGGGATGATGCGGTTACCCTTGTTTTGACTTATGCCGAAATCCCTTATGATGTGATTTTTGATGATGAAATCATGACTGAGGGACTTTCAGAATATGATTGGCTGCATTTGCACCATGAAGACTTTACTGGCCAATACGGGAAATTTTATAGAAGCTATGCCAATCAACCTTGGTACATAGAGCAACAAAAAGAATATGAAGCCATGGCCAAAAAGCATGGTTTCAGAAAAGTCTCTCAACTCAAACTAGCCATTACGCAAAAAATAAGAAGCTTTGTGAATAAGGGAGGCTTTCTATTTGCCATGTGCTCAGCAACCGACACTTATGATATTGCATTATCCGCAGCAGGTGTTGATATTGCCGCTAGAATGTATGATGGAGATCCGGCCGACCCCAATGCACAGGAAAAACTAGATTATGAGCAAACTTTGGCTTTCGAGGATTTCAAATTGGAAATGAACCCATTGGAATACGAATATTCAAATATTGATCAAAATCAAATAGACAGACCCGGCATTAAAGAAGGAAATGATTTCTTCACTTTATTTGAGTTCTCTGCCAAATGGGATCCTATTCCTACTATGCTGACCCAAAATCATGAAAAGCTAGTAAAAGGTTTTATGGGGCAAACTACCGCTTATAAAAAGAAATTAATAAAACCAGATGTGGTAATTTTAGGAGAAAACTCTTCTATAAATGAGGCACGCTATATTCACGGAATCTTTGGAGATGGCTTTTGGACTTTCTATGGCGGGCATGACCCGGAAGATTACCAGCATTTTGTGGGAGAACCGCCAACCGATTTGAATTTGCATCCTAATTCTCCTGGTTATAGATTGATCTTGAACAATATATTATTTCCAGCGTCAAAGAAGAAAAAGAAGAAGACTTAATGGGTTAAATACAATTTCAACATTTTATAAAAGTATTTGTTATAAAAATAGACTTCTAGGAATTATGACAAAAAGAATGTTGTTATTGACCATGATTCTTACCTCTAATTTTATCTTTTTTCTCCTAACCATTGAATTAAATACATTCATATATTTATAATAAAATTAACTATATCATGATTTATTAAATCGGTTAAAATACAGCATTTCAAATAGTTGTGTTTTTACTTGTATCCTAATTTTCAGAAAGTACCTTTGCGCTCTGAAAATTTAAAATAACCCCAAAAAGTACAAGAAATGAAAACTACTACTACAAAAAACAATTCTAAAGCAAACACAGAAAAAGAACAATTTTTGAACAATATATTAGCTAAAAAGAAAATCCAATCTCCTACATGCGTTACTGTGTGTGCAGTTAATTAATCAATTTTACATAAAGTAAAATGATTCAAGAAATCACAAAAAGTAATAAAGCACTATTATCAGCCTTAGATTGCGATGAAGACAATATAATAATTGAAGGTTTTATGGAAAGATATTCTGTAAACCGTGATGAGGCTTCAGAAATCTTACAGGAAACCAAAAAATGGTTATGGCTGGCTTCAGAGAATATTAAAGAAAAAAAAAGCTTCCGTCTATTTATCGACAATTCTCTTCTGATAATTGATGAGATGTGGCATAATTTCATTTTGCATACAAGGATTTACCAAAAGTTTTGCAATGAAAAACTGAACTTATTTGTGCACCATGAACCTACTTCAGCATCTGAGAAAATAAGAGGGTTTGATAGCGAAGAGGAAAAGCAAAAGTATCAGAAGTTCCAAGAAGAAAAACTACGTCAGCAATTATCCTATATTTATGACAAATTGGGAGCTGAAACGGTTAGTAAATGGTATGAAGAGTTTCCTGAAAAATTTAATGAAAAGAAAATTCATGCTATAAAACGATAACCATACTTTTTAAAATTTATCAAAGAACGGTAGTTGTAATATCCTTTACATCTACCGTTTTTTTTATTCTAATGAATTAAAAAAAAATCTTAATATTAGTCCCCATATATCGTAAAGGCTTAATAATTTTCAATATTATTATATATATTTCTATTTCAGAGAAATTTTATCCAGCGTATTGCAAGAAAAATATTTACATACTGGTAAATCCTTCATAAACAGAAAGACGGTTGTCTTCCTATCAATTGCCTTTTCACTATTTTTTAACTCATCAATAGGTAAGGGTCAATCTTATTTTGCCCCCATGATGCAACATTATTCCGCTAAAGATTATAAAGCGGGAATATCCAATTTTGATATGGTTCAATCTAATGATGATCTATTATACTTCTCCAATTTAAATGGGATACTTAATTTTGATGGTAAAGAATGGCAATTTATTAAGATAAAAGGTGGAAAGATTTCGCGTGCCATACATAAAGATTATCATGGAAGAATATTTGTAGGAAGTACTGATGAATTTGGATATTTGAATATTGACAGCACAGGAACCACATATTTTCAATCGTTAAGTGACCAACTAAATCTTGACAGAATTGGATCTGTTTTTCAAATTTTAAGTATTAAAAATGATATATATTTCATCACCTTAAAATACCTTATCCGATTTAACCAAGATGGATTTAAGCATTGGAAATTAAACAGAGGATCTGGAGGATTTATATATCAAAATAATTTATACATCAAGGATGTAAATCAAGTTTTATTAAAGCTTAAAAATGATAGCTTAATCAATATAAATGGAAGCAATAAAATCCCATCATTAATAAGAAGTAATATTGTTAATGGATTTGATGCAGATGAAAAATACATTATTGGGAAAAGTCAAAACAAAGGCTATATTTTCAGAAACGATTCAATAATAGAAACTCAACAGCAGTATCCATTTGGAAATTCATTTCTTTCTTTAAGTAAAAGTAATTCAGTTAACAATTCCATATGGGCTTCTACAATAAATAAAGGCATCTTCAATTTCAAACTAGGAGATTCAATTTTTAATCATTTAGATATCGACAATGGTCTATCTACCAATATTATTATAAATATTAAATCAGATAAACAGAATGGAGTTTGGGCTTTACATCAAGAAGGTATTTCTAGAATTCAGGCAGACAAAAAATTAATGCTTTGGGGCAAAGATTTAGGTTTTGATGCTACAATTACTAAAGTAGTTAATAGTAATGATCAAATTTTCCTTTCAACTTTCGAAGGTATTTATACCCTCAATAAAAAGGAAAAACTATCTCTAATTGACAATTCAAAAGATAGACTTTTTAATATTTTTAACTATAAAGACTTTATAATTGCTACAGGCGATAATGGACTTTATAAATTTAAAAATTCTGAACTAGTTAGTTCAATCCCTATTATTGGAGGAACCAATGCATTTCTTTCTAATAAAAAACTACATATAACTACTGGTCGAGATGGTATTATCCAATATTCACCTGACTCTGACAAAACTCAAGATTATATATCAGAAATAAGTGGTTTTTGCAATAGTATATTAAGTTTAGATTCCAAACATTGGCTAAGCTATAAATCGGATGGCATTTATTTAGTTGATGAAAATAATGGTACTCCTAAATGGAAGTTTTTCAATCAAAATCATGGTTTACCTGATGTTAATGCTATAAATATTTTAAAGTCGAAGGAAGATGAAATCCTTTTCACCACCTCAAAAGGGTTTTATACGCTCAATAAAAATCCGAAAGCTGATTCTAGTAACTTATTTATTCCTCATAAAAAAATCACGGATGAAGAATTAAATATCAGTTATATTGATCAAGATGAAAACGGTAATTTTTGGCTAAGTGTTATTGACAAATCTCAAAATCAAGTGGTTATAAAGCTTGAAAGGAATAAAGATGGTAGTTATCAAAAAGTGGAGAAGCCTTTAAAAACTATTCCGAATCAGAATTTCTCAAGCATTTATGTGGATGAATTAGAAGACAGCGTAATTTGGATTGCAGGAAATGAAGGTTTGTATAGATATGATGAAAAAGTGAAGGTGGATTTAGATATTCAGTTCAATACATTTATAAAGAAAGTAAGCCTTAATGATTCCATATTGTCAAAAGGATTATATAAAGAATATAGATCTTCTGATAGCATCCCAACCTTAATAATTAATCAACCTGAAGCATCTATCCCTAGAATAAAATTTTCGAATAATAACATCAAATTTGAATATAGTGCACTCTTTTATGAGCAGCCAGAAAGAAACCAATACTCATATTTTCTTCAAGGTTTTGATAAGGAATGGTCCAGTTGGTCAAATATAAACACTAAAGAGTATACAAATTTGCCAGCAGGCAATTATCAATTTAAAGTAAAGTCCAAAAATTTATACGATACAGAAGGTAAAACGGCTATTTACAAGTTTGAAATATTACCTCCTTGGTATCAGACCACTTGGGCTTACTTTTTATTTAGTATTATAATAGTCACTATTATCTGGCTTTTGATGTTAGCCTACACTTATAGAGTACGTCAACAAAGAAAACGCCTTAAACTGATAGTAGCTGACCGTACATTTGAGGTTATTCAACAAAAAAGGATTATTGAAAAGCAATTACTTAAAATGTCGAACCTCAACGAGGAGATTAGCCAACAGCGAGATGATATTTTAGAAAAAAACCAAGAATTAGAAAGCTCTCAGGATCAAATAATTGCCGTAAATAACAAACTTCAAGAACTGAATCAGGCTTTAGAGGCAAGAGTAGAAAAAAGAACCGCCAAAATAAAGGATACTATTAGAAAACTTCAGCAGACCAATAAAGACTTAGACACTTTCACTTATAAAACTTCACACGATTTAAAAGGGCCTATCAGTAGAATCAAAGGAATATTGGCATTGGCTCGCTTTGAAAACCCTGAATCCAAAACGGATAAATATTTGGACTTGATAGAAAAGACCACAAAAGAGATGGATATTCTATTGAGTAAACTTACTCAAGTACACAACATTTACAACTCCACAATTGAGTATAAAACAATAGATATTCCGACAATTTTTAAGGAGGTAATGGAAAAAATAAGTCCGTTGGTAGAGCAAGCCAAGTTCAAATTTCATTTTGATTTGAAAAATGAAAATGAATTAAAAACGGATGAAAAAATGCTAGAGCTCATTCTGCTGAACTTATTGGAAAATGCTCTAATATATGCAGATGACCAAAAATCACAACAAGAAATTAAGTTAAGTACTTTCAGAAAGGAAGATATATTCTATCTCTCTATAGAAGATAATGGAGTAGGAATTCCTGAAAAGCAACTTCCAAAAATCTTTGAAATGTTCTATAGAGGTTCTGAAAAATCGATAGGAAACGGCCTCGGCTTATATTTGGTTAAGGTTGCTGTAGAAAAAATTGGAGGTACGCTTAAAGTAGAATCGGAAGAATTTAAATTTACTAGGTTTATTATTGAGTTTCCTTTGAAGGGGTGAGGCCCAGTCCCCCCTTTGGGGGTTAGGGGGCTCCTTATCCCTTCTTCTTAGCTATCAATTTTTTCTCTCTGTCCAATAGTCCTTTGAGGGTTTGGTTT
>QNXU01000102.1 GCA_003973485.1 Bacteroidota bacterium
ATGCCAAATTAAAAATCATTTCAATTGGTGGAGATAGCCCTCATAGTTTCTCGCTAAATAATACCGACTTTTCACCTTCTGATAGTATAACCTACAGTGATGATAGCACAATAACATATTATCATAAAACCTTCACGGGTTTAATAGGTGATAGCACCTACAATATTTATTTGAAAGATGATAATTATTACGATGGCTCCTTTAATAATGTATGTTTAATAGATACAAGTCAGACTATTCCTAAAACTCCATCTTTAGCACTGGATTTTAAAAAAACAGATATAAAATGCTTTGGAGAACAAAATGGGGAGTTTACCCTATCACCATCATATGGAGATCAAAACAACATTAATGACTTTACCATAGAAATTAATGGACCAAATGGAGTAGTAAGTCATGACCAAGGTTACGTAAATAATCTGTCAGCAGGCAGATATGAAATAGAAATAACCTTAGCTGATACCTCCGCATGTCAAACTCCATTATTCGGTAAAATTGATATTGATCAACCGGAGCCATTAATTGTAGATATATTTTCTAGCACCAAATATAATTGTTCAACTATTGAAGACATTATCATCAATGGAGAAATAAGTGGAGGATTATCAACGGCTAATAAATTTTTATATGCTATAAACAGTGACAACAAGGCTGATTTCGATTCGCTTAAAACATCTAATAGTGCCTTTAAAATTAAAAAGAAGCTTGAACCAGGCTGGAATGTCTTTTATTTAAAGTCCTCGCCTTATAATTGTATGGTTTCCGATTCCTTTTTTGTGGAATCAGAGCAGCCACATCTTCAAATCTTAACAAATCAAGCAGTGAGCTGTTTAGGCAAATCAGATGGGGAAATTAAGGTGACTTCAAATTTTGAGAAGCTTAATTTTAAGCTGATGAATGATGAAGATACGTTTTCAATTGATGATTCAGATGCAGATACTGTAGTGTTTGAAGGACTTGAAGCAGGTATTTATCAATTGACCGGAAGTAATTCAAGCTGTCTGGCTGACACTTTAGAAGTTATTGTTAACCAACCTGATTCAATAATAATACAACCAGAGATTATTGATATGCCATCTTGCAATCAAGCAAATGGTTTGGGTAGTGTTAATATATTAGGAGGCTCATCCCCCTATCAGGTTTATTGGCAATTGGGAAATGGTAATATTTTAGATAGCTCATCTTTAAAATCAGGTTACTATGATGTTATTGTGGAAGATGCCAATAATTGTTCAGCTATTTTTAAAGACTTTTTGGTGGAGGAATTGAATGATTTTACCGTTTCTGTTCAAAGTTCTTCCAACCCAACTTGTGGTAAAGATAACGGCTCGATTTTAATTCAACCTAATGAAGGAATTCCTCCTTATGAAATAATATGGTTTAAGGATGGATCCATTTTATTGCATGATACGGACTCACTAACAGGATTATCTGAGGGAAGCTATATTTTCAGTGTTACAGATGCCATGGGTTGTATTTTTGCAGATAGTGTTGAGTTAACAGGTACTGCACCTATGAATGTTAATATTTCGGAAGAAGATCCTGCAAATTGTGATACTCAAAATGGATCAGTTACATTATCAGTTACTGGAGGAACTTCTCCCTATACCTATGTATGGCCAGATTCTATTCCTAATACTGAAGGAAATTATGCTGAAGGTTTGTGGGGAGGTGAAATTTATACGGTAAGTGTAATAGATGCAAATCTATGCTCTAAGGATTATAAATTTTCAATCGGCAATAATGGTGCACCTGAAGTAGCAGTGCACACCATCAGACCTAAATGTGGTTTAGCAAATGGTAGCATTGAGATTGAATTGCTTTCTGAAAATGATGCTAGTTACGAATGGAAGGAATTTGAGAATACTAATTCAACTTTAGATTCTATTCCGTCAGGCATTTATTTTGTGACTGTAACTGCAAATGATTGCCCTATAACAAAAAGAATTGAACTTACAGAGGATATCAATAATCCTTTATCTGTTAATCCAATAAATATAAATGCAAGCTGTAATGATATTGGTGGTGAAATTGATCTTAACATTTCAGGTGGTATTCCACCTTACGCAATTACTTGGGATGACACACCATTAAACGATAGTATAAGAACAGGTCTCTCTTCTGGAAATTACAGCTTTGTTGTAACAGATAACATTGGATGTACTGCATCGGGTGATATTTATTTAGGCAAAGAAGAGTTACCTCAGCTTTCATTAAATTCTATTGGTAATGCGGCTTGTGGAGAAACTAATGGATATATCCAACTAGATAGCCTTTCAAGTGATTATACTTTCAATTGGTCTCATAATGAGTTACTTGATCACCATTTAGCTGAAAATCTTTCATCAGGATTGTATTCTGTTTATGCTGTTAATGCAGCAGGTTGCAGTACGGATACTGTTTCTTATTACATTAGCAGTAGTAATACAGATTTAAGAATTCAGGAAGTTGCTGTAATTTCTGCTTCATGTAATGAAAGTGCGGATGGTAGTTTAGAGGTTAATGCTGTAAATGGTGTTCCTCCCTATCAATATGAATGGGATGATGAAGATCAACAAACAGGCAATATCGCCCAAGGTTTACGCCCAGGAACATATACTGTTCGTGTAACTGATGCTACAAATTGTAGCCGAGTGAAATCCCTTACTTTAGGTCAAGTTAATCCTGTTTATATTTCAAATATATCTAAAAATGCACCTTCATGTCCTGATGCAATGGATGGGAGTATAGCCATAACTGCCTCAGGTGGCAAGGGTAATTATTCTTATGAATGGTCAACAGGTGATACCACCTCAACAATTTCTGGATTGGGAAGTGGTGAGTATTTGGTGACGATATATGATAATTTTGTTTGTTCTGATCAAGCTAGTATAACAATTACTGCACCTGATACCTTATCTGCTGAATATTTGACGGAAAAGCCTAATTGTTATGCTACTTCGGACGGACAGGTTACCTTATCAATTTCTGGAGGAATTCCACCTTATACTGTTGAATGGGAAGATGGTTCTACATTAAAAAGGCGTTTTGACTTAGCTTCAGGTAATTATGAGGTTTTTATTTCAGACAATAATAATTGTAGCCTTATCAAAAATATTAATGTTCCAGCAAAAGATTCTGTGAGCCTTGATTATGAGATTACTTCAGTTTCTTGCAATGGGGGAAATGATGGTAGTATCAGAATTAAAAGCATTTCAAATGCAAATAGTCCAAAAGTAGAATGGTCGAATGGTCAGATTGGAAATACATTAAGAAATGTATCCGCAGGTTTTTATGAAGCTAATGTAACGGATTCCTATGGATGTGTTACATCATTTGAATTTCAGGTAGGCTCACCAGATCCATTGCAAGTTGTTAACGAAACTATTACCGATGTGCTTTGTAAAAATGGTTTCAATGGATCAATTGCTTTTGATGTGATTGGTGGTAACGGAAATTATAAGTTTAACTGGGATGATGGACCAAGGACCAAGAATAGATTCAATTTAACCGCAGGAAACTATAAAGTTACGGTATCGGACGATCTAAACTGTACAATTGAAAGACAATTTTCAATAAGTGAGCCAGATTTATTAGTAATTGATTATACCGCAGCTTCCGTTAGCTGTTTTGGTAATGCAGATGGATTTGCTTCAATTGAAATTGAAGGAGGTGTTTCACCTTACCAAATTAACTGGTCAGACGGTGCTTCGGATAGTATAAGAAATGACCTTACGGCAGGTACTCATGATGTTATAGTAACTGATGCCAAGAATTGCTCAGAAAGTATTGAGGTAATCATTCCTAATCTTAATCCAATTAGAATTAATGAAGTTATTCAAACTATCCCATCTTGCTATCAGGGCTCAGATGGAGAGCTTGAATTAGATATTAGCGGAGGTGTCGCCCCATATTCTGTGAGTTGGAGTAACGGAAAAACAGGGGCTTCTATTGATAGTATTTCAGCTGGAAATTATCAGGTTACGATTACGGATGATAATAATTGTCAGTTAACGGAATTAATTTCTTTGGGTGACGGTACTCCGATATATCTAACTAGTTTAGTCACAGCTAACCCTATTTGTTATGGAGAGCCTTCAGGTATGGTAGAAGTTGTCCCTAATGGTGGAAATTCACCTTTTGAAGTGGTTTGGGCTGATGGAACTACTGCCACTAGAAGGGATGACTTATTAGCAGGATCACATACATTTGATGTTGTTGATGCAACAGGTTGTTCGGTAAGTTATGAAATTAACCTTCAGGATCCGCCTTTGGAAGAAATAGAAGGTTTGCCGTCCGAAGTTTTTCTATGTACAGGTGGTGTAGCCAATCTTGATGCAGGTGAATGGAACAGTTATAATTGGACTGCTGATAATGGATTTACAAGTAATGAAAGAGAAGTATCAATAGAGGCTGAGGGAAATTATAACCTGACCGTAACCAATCAAGAAGGTTGTGAGGATAACCACCAGTTTACGGTAACTAAAGACGATAATATTTTAACAGCAGACTTTTTATTAACCACTGAGGCGGTAGTTCAAGATACTGTTATTATAGTTGATGTAAGTTGGAGAGTACCGGATTCAGTTCGATGGATAAATCCTGATGATCCTGATTTTTACTTAGTATCTCAAACTGAAGAATATCAGGAGGTTATTTTTACTAGAACTGGAGAGTTTGAGCTTAATATGAAAGCAAAACTTGACTTTTGTGAGGCGGATGTTTCTAAAACTATAACTGTGCTTTCAAGAGAAGAAGCTGCACGTTTATCAGATGAAGCAAACAAAAACATCTCTAATGACCTTCATATTTCCACTTCCATTTATCCTAATCCTAATTTTGGCGATTTCAGAATTGAAATGAAAGGGAATAAGGAATATGATCATAATTCAAAAATAATTGATGTGAATACCGGCATTGAGTATTATCGATTTAGCGGTAAAAAACAGATGAACTATGTCTTAAAGGTAGGGGATAATAGGTTACCCGATGGAGTTTACCTATTGATGATAGAAACAGAAGAAAAAACAATTACCAAAAGATTTATAGTTAAGTAATGAGAAAAAGCTTTATACTTTTCCTAATACTATCCTTGGCCTCAGTTATAGGAAATGCCCAGAACTTTAGTGAAGTAGCTTCTACAGGACTACCTGCAATAGGAAATAGCCAGATAGAATGGGCTGATTTTAATAATGATGGATTTAAGGATGTTTTGATTCTTGGTACAGATAATTCAGGCGGGATTTTATTTGAATTGTATTCCAACAATCAGGACGCTACTTTTTCAGCTTTAGGTTTGCCAATTGGGGCTTTAAAAAATTCAAGTTTTAGCATTCATGATTTTAATGATGATAATCGGCTTGATATTTTCTATACAGGTAGAGATGATTCAGAGGATATTAAAAATTATTTACTGATTAATGATGGTACGGGTTTTACTATACAAAATGATGTCATTGGCCAGTATTACAGAGCCAGTATTTTATCCTTGGATATAAATTTAGATGGTCAATTGGATTTGATCATCAGTGGATATAATGAAAGTAATACCATTGAACAATCGGTATGGATTCAAGATGATTTATCTTTTACTGAAAGTACAGATTATGCACTTCCTGATATAGCCTTAGGAAGTTTAGTTGCCTCTGATTTCAATAATGATGGGATTATGGATTTTCTAACTTCAGGAGAAAATTCTAGTGCGCAATTTGAAACCCATATCTACTTAATCAATAAAGATGCAAGCCTAACAGAAAAGATTTTCTCACCTATTTCCAATATTTTAATTAGCGATATAAAGGCTCAGGATTTTACAGGGGATGGGCTGACTGATTTTGTGTTTTATGGCATAAATGGTTCATTTAATTCGGTTCAAAAGTGGTTTAAGCAAGATGGCTCAACTTACACTGAAATCAATAATGTAATAGATGTAGAGTCAAATGCATCTATTGATATGCTTGATCTGGATAATGATGGAGACAAGGATTTTGCAGTAAGTGGTTTGAACAGCTTAGGAAATTATACTACTCAAATTTATGATAATGATGGTTCAGGAAATTTCACATTAAATGGAGAAGTATTAACTGGTGCATCCAGTGGTAGTATACATATTGTTGATTTTAATAATGATAGTAAGAATGATTTATATGTAAGTGGCTATTCTGATGTTGATCCTGATGATGCAATTATTAATTATTTGTCAGAAAACTCTATTGCTACCACAAATGCAAGCCCTTCAATTCCTGCTAACCCAGCAAGCCTTGTTTATGGTAATGAAGTGAATTTTTCTTGGGATAAGTCAACGGATGACTTGAGTTCTTCCAATGAAATCAAATATGCACTCACTTTAGGTAGTTCCACTGGCAATTATGATCTAATAAGTCCACTTAGCCTTAATAATGGGGTTGATCCCTTAATTGCTAAAGTATCTTTATCAACTCAAAATCAATATTATCTCCAAAATTTAGATGAGGGTGAATACTTTTGGAAAGTAAGGGCAATTGATGCAGGAGCGGAGAGTTCAGCATTTTCTGCAGAAGAAAGTTTTATCATTTGCGATTCACCTGACTTAGGGCCAGATCAACAAATTTGCTTGGAGGATACGGTTTATTTGTCTGCTGGAACTGCCTCAGATGTAGTCAAATGGTATTCGAAAAATGATGGATTGCTTCAAAATGGAGGAAATGATTTTTCATCAAGCTTTCCAACTAATGACACTATCATTGTAGAAGTGGAAAAGTCTTTGGGCTGTATTGTTTATGATACAGTAAATGTAGAAGTAATCCCACTTCCTGTAAGTATGCTTCCAGCTGATACTTCCGCATGTTATGGATCAAATATTTTGCTGGAAGTATCTTCTGCATTTAATGAAGTCAATTGGTATAGAAAAGATGAAGGATTGATTAAATCAAATAGCGAATTTATTGAAATTGAATTGTTTGATAATGATACGATTATTGCAGAGCTAATCAATGCTGAAGGCTGTATTGGAAAGGATACCGTTTTGCTTTTTACTGATGACCTTCCC
Organism: Bacteroidota bacterium; assembly: GCA_003973485.1. Taxonomy (GTDB): domain Bacteria; phylum Bacteroidota; class Bacteroidia; order Cytophagales; family Cyclobacteriaceae; genus Marivirga. The sequence continues at coordinate 7,007 of QNXU01000102.1, forward strand.
AATAATATAGCAACCCAAAATTTTTCCTTGTGCTATGGAGATAGCTTGAGCTATACTTTACCCAATAATTACGATTCAATCCGATGGGAATCCTATCAATTGGGTTTGATTGCCTCCAATACGCAGGGCATAGATTATCTTTTTAATGAGAGTGATACTTTATTAATCATCAAAGTAAATGATAAAGGATGTTCTGTTACGGATACTGTAGAAGTAAAAATAAATCCTTTGCCAACTATTGGGCTGACATCAGAAAAAAGAGTTTGTGAAGACGAGATAGCTGAAATATCCATTGATGGTACCTGGAATAATATCGAATGGAGAAGCGCAAACAATGGCTTGATTGATACCAATGTGAATAGCATTGGAATACCCGTAACAGCAGATGACTCCATTTTTGTATCAGTAGAAGATTCATTTGGTTGTGTTAATTCAGATACGCTACTTCTATTTAAAAAAGACCTGCCTGTTTTTAATTTAGGAAATGATACAACGCTTTGTGTTTATGAAAACATCTTATTAGAAACTTCCTCAGGTTTTTCCAAGGTAGAATGGGAATCCTTACAGCAAGGGATATTAGAAGAAGAGGATTGGTTTCTGAACTATGAAGTGTTTCAAACGGATACTTTAATCGCTACAGCTTATGCCTTTAATGGTTGTACTTATGCTGATTCTATTATAGTAAATGCCGTTGATTTACCACAATTTTCATTGGGTGAAGACAAATCTATTTGTATTGGGGATTTTGTTAGCATTAGTTTTGATGGAAGTCCCGACAGTGTGAATTGGTATATGGACGGAACACTTCTAGAAGCCCATGAAAATTCTATTCAATTATTACCTCAAA
>QNXU01000232.1 GCA_003973485.1 Bacteroidota bacterium
AGTAAACTTTACGAATTCTTTAGCCAATCTGATTTTGTTTAGCTTATCATCATTCATATAATTTCTGATGAATTGATCTCCTGGGATTCCTGGGATATGCTCTTCAATAAGCGTATCGCCATTTACGATATAGCTCATTCTATTTGGAGAAAGAAGATGCTCTAATTCTAAACCGTAAATTCGAGAAGCATCGGCTTTTTTAATGTAGAAATAATCAAAATTATCATTTATTTGATTTACTATTCTTACTCGAAAAGGATAAGTATTTCCATAAGTGCAAGCATCCACTCTATCCACATAAAGATGTTCCATCACGGACAAATCACCATCTGCTTTTAATATGGCATAGATATTTTTCAATCCATAATAGATATGCTTCATGTCATCCTGCGGAAAAAACAAGGTTTCCCAAAGGGTATCATTATCTTCACTATCGTAAAGTGGAATAGCATTATTAGCCCTAGTTAGATCGCTGTATTTTATGGGTATATCGAGTTTTCTGCCATGATTTCCCAAATACTTCATCAAAGCATTGCTAACAGGAAATATCTTTTTCTTTTTACTGATTAAAGCCATATTCGAATATAAAGCCTTTTCAGCGAAAATTTATCATGCTGTCTTTTTTCGTAAGTTTATTTCTTCAGCATTAAATGTTGATTTATTGTTAAGATTAATCTCTTCTACTTTTTTATGATTTAACTTGTAGGAAGTGGTGTCAGCATAATAAACCAATGACCAATTGCCATCCTCATCTTCTCCCAAAGCACTCATGCTTTCTACCCAATCACCAGAATTCATATAAATTAAACCTCCAATTTCTTTTAGTGCTGGTTGATGAATATGGCCACATATAATTCCATCACAGTCTTTAATTTTGGCAATTTCAACAAGCTGTTTTTCAAAATCGTCAATATAAGAAACCGCAGATTTAACTTTTGATTTCACCACCTGACTGAGTGAATAATAGGGCAATCCCTTACTTCTTCTGTACTGATTGTATTTGGAATTAACCCACAATAAGAAATTATAGCCTACATCTCCTAACTTGGCAATCCATTTCAGATTAGTGGTAATCGAATCAAAAATATCACCATGAACTACATAGAATTTCTTTCCATTGCTTTCGAGCATCAAATCTCTTGTAATGGTTAGATTACCAACCTTAAACGGCAATACTTGGTCTAAGAAGTCATCATGGTTTCCTCTTAGATAAATCACTTCCGTTTTATGCTCCTCAATCATTTTCAATATTCTATTGAAAAATCGAGTATGTTTCCTTTTCCAAGTGCCGTATTTTTTGAGTTGCCAACCATCAATAATATCTCCATTGAGGATTAATCTATCGCAACTGCATTGTTTTAGGAATTTAACCAGTTCTTTTGCTTTGGATCCTTTTGTACCAAGATGTACATCAGATATGACTAAAGTTTTGTAGTGTGTTAACATGACCTCTTTTGGTTTCCTAAAGGTCATCATTGAATATTATTCCATGATTAGTTAGCTGTTAAACAATAAAGAAAGTTTTAAGCTTAATTAAAATTTTAGTAATGTTAATGTAAAATTGCATCAACATTAATTTAATCTCTTTTTTTAATCACTAGGCTTCTTCTTTGAACGGAACTAAATTGTATAAAACCTAAAGGTTCATTTTCAGGATTTGTGATATTTTTAATATTTGAATCAGGGTTTACAGGTGGTGGACTAAATACTCCCCCATCATTAAATAAAAGGTTTATAAATTCCACGTAATATTGATAAACATCTTCATTTAACGTATAAAGTTCCAAATCAACCGTATCTGCTTCTTCAAAAGATCCTGGAACTGGTAGTGCTTGAAACTCCTTACCAAAAAATTCAGATGTCAATATTGAATTTGAAAGTGCTCCTCTTGAATTTCTAAGTGTATCGTTAACAATTACATCTAATTTAAAATATTCCACTCCTTCATTGTTGAGCCTTCCATCTACAAATAAGAAATAGCCTTCGCCAAATACTGGTTGGCCTAATGCCTGCATTTCCTTGTCAGACAAATAATAAATCGAATCTAAAGTAGCATTCTCTAATAACTTACCCTTTGCTTCAAGTAATTCATCATTTATTTCGATTTGAATTTTATACTCAGCCCCAATTTCAAGCCTCAAAGAGTCATACGTTTGGTAATTACTATCCTGGGGATTATAAATAAAGCCACTTATAACGTTATTATTTTCATCCAGCAACCTAATTTCAGCGTCTGAAACAGGGTTCATTCTGCCCGTATCATAATAATTCAAGCTTTCTGATATTCTGATTCTATGTATAGTGTTCTTATTTACTATTTCACCTTCTATTACAATCCTTGGATCGGCTTCATTTAATTCCAAATCGATTACTTCTTGGCAACTCCAACTGAGCAAGACTGCTAAAAACAGACTTAATATTTTATTTCTATGTGCTTTCATTAGTTTATAGAAAAATTATAAGTTATAGAAGGTATGATACCAAATAATGAAGTCTTCACTGCTGATGGTTTAGTACTCGTGATTGGCCCATCTTCTGTTTCATTAAAATTCGGATCATTGTTATTGACCTGTCTGAATTCAATTGAAAAAGGATTTTTCCGATTGTAAACATTATAGAATGAAAGTGTAATATCATGACTAAAGCGATTTAAATCACGAAATTTATAAGTTAAACCTAAATCCATCCGATGAAAATCAGGCATGCGACTTGTATTTCTCTTACTATCATCATAATAAGGGATATTTTGTCCATTCATTATATATCTTCCCTCAGGAAATGTTACTGCAGCACCTGAAGCATAGACCCAATTGCCGGAGAAAGAAAGCTGTTCTGAAAACTTATGAGATAGTACTAATGCAATGTCGTGGGGTTTATCATAGCGAGCTAAATAAGGGTTACCATTTGCAACTCCTTCTATTTGTCTTTGCGTTCTTGAAAGCGTATAACTCAACCATCCCGTTGTTTTCCCAACATTTTTTCTGAGCATAAATTCTGCCCCATAAGACCATGCAATTCCACTGGCTACTGCAGTTTCAATTCTATCATTTAGCAATACATCTTCACCAGGGAGAAAATCCACCACATTTTGCAACCATTTATAATAACCCTCAACTGAAATTTCCCAAGCATTATTCTTGAAATTCCTGAAGTATCCGAAAGCTACTTGATCTCCAATCACAGGTTTTATATGATAATCGGCAGGAATCCAACGGTCAGTAGGAAAACCAGCCGTTGCATTGGTTGCAACTTGCAAATATTGTCTCATTCTATTGAAAGAAGCTTTTAAGCTGGTCTTTGAATTAATCAAATACCGTATTCCTATTCTTGGCTCAAAGCCCCCATAATATTTTACTAATTCTCCACTTTGAAAAACATCAGTACGAATTTCATTTTCGGGTCTTTTCCTTTGACCTTCTGCATAAACCGAAACAGAATCAAGGCCTATTTTAGCAAAAGAAGAATAACGAATACCATATTCTAAACTTAATTTATCATTGACCTCGTGTTGATTACTGACATAAAGTGCAGTTTCAACAGCATAATCATTTTGAAGATTAAAATCTTGAATATTAGAATCTTTAGAGGTTATTTCTGCAGGTGCAAAAACATGGTAGATGGCGTTTGCTCCAAAGAACAATGTGTTTTTATTATTAAGGAAATAATCAAAATCAAGTTTTAAATTATATTCCTGCAAACCTGAATTCCAATTAAATCCTGATCCGGCAGAATTAACATCAAAACCATAATTGAAATTACTGTAGAGCAGAGTAGTATTCAAAAACAATTTATCATTAAATAAATGATTCCAACGTGTGGAAAAAGTGGCATTACCCCAATCAAAGCCTAGAAGGTTACTGATAGCTGCAAAATCACGACCAAAATAGCCTGAAACGAATATTTTATCTTTATCGCTAAAACTGTAATTGAATTTTGTATTAAAATCGTAAAAGTAAAGTTTACTGTTTCTAATGTTTTCATCATTTGCAAAAACGGCAAACTCATCTGCATAAGTTCTCCTACCAGATAATAAAAGTGAGGATTTATCTTTTACAACTGGGATTTCTGCTGTTAATCTACTACTAATCAATCCAAGACCACCAGTCACTTTAAACTTCTGATTATTCCCTTCTCTCATTTGAATGTCTAAAACTGATGAAATTCTACCTCCATATTTAGCAGGAATTCCACCTTTATATATTTCAACATTCTTTACTGCATCTGGATTGAAAACAGAGAAAAACCCAAATAAATGACTAGCATTGTAAACTGTTGCTTCATCTAATAAAATTAAATTTTGATCTGAACTCCCTCCTCTAACAAACATCCCGGAAGTACCTTCTCCTGCTGTGGAAACCCCTGGTAATAACTGTAGACTCTTTACCACATCTACTTCACCAAAAAGAGCAGGCATAGATTTAATTCTTTCTATTTGTAGTTTCTCAGTACTCATTTTTACTGAACTAACATTTTCATCACTACGCTTTGCAGAAACTACTACTTCCTCCAAGCTTGAAGCTTTTTCTTCTAAGTTGAAATTAAGGGAGATATCTTCGGTAAGATTTACTTCAATTTCTTTATTTGCAAAACCAACATAACTAGCCTTTAGCGTATACTCTCCTTTGGGTAATTCGAAAGAATAAAAGCCATACACATTAGTAGCTTGACCGACTCCTGGCTTATTTTTGTTTACTACGGTGGCTCCAATTAATACTTCACCTGAACCAGCATCTTTTACGTATCCGCTAACAGTATATTTTTGAGCATGTAAAGAAGAAGCTAAGAAAAACAATAATATTATGATTCTAAATTTCATAAGGTATGATAGTAGGCGATTTTACAGGTTGGAGAACGATGTACCAAAGCTTTTGTTAATGAAATCATGAAAACTTAACAATAGCGTTTATAAATGGAGGAAATATAGGATAAATAAAAAACCGATGGGATTAAATAAAAAACCACCGGTATCAATTCAATCAATTATCGTAAAGGAATATTTATTCTGCAGACTGCAACTTTTCATCAATATACTTCACTGCCTGATTAATAGTAGATAATTTTTCTGCATCCATATCTGGAATTCTAATATTAAAATTTTGCTCAAATTCCATCACTAATTCTGCATAGTCTAAGGAATCAATTCCCAAATCTTTTATAAAACTTGCATCAGCAGTAACTTCGGAACTAGCAATACCTAGTTTCTCCACTAATATATTCGTAATGGTTTTTTGAATTTCTTCTTTTGGCATTTTGACTATTTTTTCCACAAATATAACTTTTTAAAGGGTAATCACTAAAATTTTAATACAAACTCTGTACCAACTCCTAACGTTGACTGTACTGAAATATTACCCTGGTGCTTACGTACAATTTCTTTAGATAAACTCAGACCAATTCCAGAACCGTTTTTCTTAGTAGTAAAGAACGGAATAAATATTTTAGTTAAAGCCTCTGGCTCAATTCCTGCACCATCGTCTTTCACACTAATAACGACTCTTTTTTTATTGTCTAGGTTGGAACTAATCCATATATTTTTTTCTTCCTGCTCAGAATCAAAAGATTCAGATGCATTCTTAACTAAATTGATAATAACTTGTTCGATTAGTTCCCTATCGATTGAAATCTCAGGAACTTTCTCATCTAATGACTTATGCACTCTAATAGATTTTTCTTTTAATTCTTTGCTCATTAAAAGAGAAATTCCTTCCAACAAAATATTTATATTTTCACTTTTAAGTTTAGGCGTTGGTGTGTGCGTTAAATTTCTAAATTCATTCAAAAATCTGATTAGCCCCTCGCTTCTACTTTCGATGGTTTTGAGAGAATACATCAAATCTTGCATATCATCTTTTTGTATGGACACTTCTTCTGCACCATTTACCTTATAGCCACTGAGCATTTCGCGTGTAGTGCCTGTCAAAGATGAAATAGGTGTTACGGAGTTCATGATTTCATGTGTTAAAACCCTTATCAGATTCCTCCAAGCTTCCATTTCTTTTTCATCCAACTCAGTTTGAATGTTTTGTAAAGAAACCAGCTTAAAATGTTTATCATGCAATTGCAATTCAATCGCATAAACTGATAATTGCCTGCTCTCCTCTCCTATGTTTACTTGAATTAATTTGCTACCTCCCGTTTTTAACTCCTTAAAAGTATCGACCAATTCCTCACTTACTTTAGTTAATTGATGAATATTATTTACCTGATAGGAAGTGTTCAATAATTTTTTGGCAGCAAAATTATATAATTGGATATCACCCGATTTGTTGAAAGTGATAATTCCAATACCCACATGCTGAACAATATTTCTAAAATACTGATATTCCGCTTCCTTTTCTTTTTGGCGGTTTTTAATACTAGAAATGATTGATTTATACTGCTGCTTTAAATCTTCATTTTTTTCTTCTGGTTCAAAATCAACTTCATTACTTTTCAATTGCTCTAAAAAGTGATTTATTGAAATTTCATTAGCTGCCTGCTCTTTAAAAAATGCTCTCAACTGAACTGCTACAAGCACTAAGAATATTAACCCCAAAAATGTAGATTCATTATGAACCACTACTATTGCCCAAACAAAAATAGTTAAGGTCAATAATATCAATCTTATCAAAAATCTTTTTAAAAGTGGATTATTGAAGGTCATATTTGCTTAATCGTCTATATAAAGAGGCTCTCGTAAGTCCTAATTCCTCAGCTGCTTTCGAAATATTACCTCCATGAATTTGAATTGCTTTTTGAATGGTTTGTCTTTCAACATCTTCAAGGTTAAAACTATCATCCATAGCACTTGTTTGTTGCGAATTTGAATTCCCGTTTTTTGACAAAAAGAAGAAATCTTCTGTTTCTAAAGTAGATTGGTCAGCCATAATCAACGAGCGCTCAATAGCATGTTGCAATTCCCTGATATTCCCAGGCCATTGATATTTCTGTAAAAGCCTTAAGGCATTCTGACTAATTTCCATATCGCCTTTCTTATACTTTTTGGCGTAAATTTTCAGAAAATGATCTGCCAATAATGGAATATCCTCTATTCGTTCTCGAAGTGCTGGCAAATGAATTTCAACCGTATTAATTCTATACAATAAATCCTGTCTAAAATCGCCCTCATTCACTCTGGCATTTATATCTTCATTCGTTGCACAAATCAACCTAGTATCGAATGGAATAGCTTCATTACTACCCAAGCGAGTAACTGTTCTGCTTTGGAGAACATTTAATAATTTTGCTTGAAGCGGTGCACTTAAATTACCAATTTCATCTAAAAATATGGTACCCTTATCTGCAATTTCAAATCTACCTGCCCTGTCTATTTTAGCATCCGTGAAAGCTCCTTTTTTATGACCGAAGAGTTCACTTTCAAATAAAGAATCGGTAAGTGCTCCCATATCCACACTCACAAAGGAGTGGTCTTTTCTATTTGACTTTTTATGCAATGCTCTGGCAATTAACTCTTTTCCGGTTCCGTTTTCGCCAAGAATAAGAACATTAGCATCCGTAGCGGCTACTTTATCTATAATAGTGAACACATTCTGAAGTGCTCTGCTCTCCCCTATTATTGATTTGAATGGCGCATCAATGGACTCCTCCAATTGTTGCTTTTCCTGCTCCAAGCGACTAACTTGATTATAGGAATTTTTAAGCTGAGATGCTGCGTGAATTGTAGCCACCAATTTTTCATTCTGCCATGGTTTTAAAACAAAATCAGTAGCTCCTTTCTTCAAAGCATTCACTGCAGTTTCCACATCACCAAAAGCTGTTATTAAAATTACCACTGCTTTAGGATCTCTTTCTTTTATTTGCTCCAACCAATACATCCCCTCTTTTCCACTGGTAGT
>QNXU01000143.1 GCA_003973485.1 Bacteroidota bacterium
CGAATTTGATGCTTTCGTTGTTGAATCCTGGTGATGAAGTTATCGTATTTGCCCCTTTTTGGGTGAGCTATACTGAATTAGTGAAATTAGCAGGTGCAACTCCTGTTTATGTCACAGGAACTTTGGAGAACGATTTTAAGCCTACTGCTGAGCAACTAAAAGAGGCAATAACAAGCAATACAAAGGCTGTTTTATATTCTTCTCCTTGCAATCCTACTGGAAGTGTGTTTTCAAAAGAGGAATTGGAGAAACTCGCAACGGTTATTAGGCAATATGACAATATCGTAGTTATGTCTGATGAAATTTATGAACATATCAATTTCGGTACAGAAGGTCATGTAAGCATGGGTTCTTTGCCTGGTATGGCGGAAAGAACCATCACTATCAATGGATTTTCAAAAGGATTTGCCATGACAGGTTGGAGAGTAGGCTATATTTCTGCTCCTTTACCTATAGCGAAAGCAGCTACCAAAATTCAAGGACAAATTACTTCTGGAAATTCATCCATAGCACAAAGAGCTGCCTTGGCTGCCATCACAGAGGATTTAAAGCCAACCTTGGATATGACCAAAACATATCATAAGCGCAGAGATATGATGTTAGATTTGTTGAAGGATATGCCTGGAGTTGTAACAAATGTGCCTAAGGGAGCTTTTTACATTTTTCCTGATATTAGCAGCTTTTTCGGGAAGTCTGATGGTGAGACTAAAGTTACTAATGCAGATGAATTGGCGATTTACATTTTGAAAAAAGCCAATGTTTCTGTTGTAACGGGTTCGGCTTTCGGAGCGCCTAACTGTATAAGAATTTCTTATGCGGCTTCTGATGATGAATTGAAAGAAGCCATGAAGCGTATGAAAAAAGTATTGGCGGAATTAAAATAATTAATCCTATTTTATCGAAAACCTGTCAGGTTTAAATTTGGACATGTATCAATATTGGAACGTAATGAGAATATTGAATAGAACAAACCTGACAGAGGTTTTATTATTAAAATTAAATTAGGCGAAAGGGAAATAATTTCACACTTAATATTTGTATATGGCTATTGAAAGCATTCCTGATCTTTTTAAAGCATTTCAAAAACTAAAAGTATTAGTTATTGGAGATGTTATGATTGATGCTTACATCTGGGGAACCGTTTCTAGGATTTCACCAGAAGCACCCGTGCCAGTTGTGAATGTCAAAAACCGAGAAAAAAGAATGGGAGGTGCAGCCAATGTAGCTCTTAATCTTCAATCATTGGGAGCAGAGCCTATTTTATGTGCTGTTTTAGGAGATGATGAGGAAGCTAATATTTTTGAGGATTTATTGAAAAAAAGAAATATTCCTGCTAAGGGAATCATCAGAAGTAAAGATAGAATTACGACCATAAAAGAACGTGTACTTTCAGGTTCTCAACATTTATTGAGAGTTGATTCGGAAAGCCTTGAGCCTTTAAACCAGCAGGAGGAAGCATTAATACTGCAAAAAATTTCAGACTTGGTTTCGGAAGTTGATGTAATTGTTTTTGAAGATTATGATAAAGGAACCATCAACGCCCAGATTATTCAAGATACAGTTGAGAAAGCAAGCGCTTTAGGGAAGCCAGTGGTGGTTGATCCAAAGAAAAATAATTTCTTTGATTATAAGGGAGTGGATTTATTCAAGCCTAATTTAAAGGAACTCAAAGAAGGAATGAATGTCAATTTTGATCATTCCAATGAAGCCGCATTAAGAACTCAAACCCAATTACTAAGAGAAAGATTGTCATGTAAAATGGTGATGACTACTTTATCGGAAAAGGGAGTTTATATTCAATCTGAAAAAGAGGATTTTTTAATTCCGGCTTATAAAAGAAGTATTTCTGATGTTTCGGGCGCTGGAGATACTGTAATTAGTATTGCCGCTCTATGCATGGCATTAAATTTAAAAGCAGATTTTGTAGCTTCACTTTCTAATCTAGGTGGTGGAATAGTATGCGAGGAATTAGGTGTTGTACCAATTGACGCAAAAAAGTTGGAAGTAGAAGCAATAAAGCATAATTTACAATTCTAAACCAAGGCATTAAATTTAAAAGCCAAGCATTTCTATCAGAATGGATTTTTCAAAGCTCAAAAATGAGATTACCGAATGGTTAAATAATGCTATCTACAACAGTAGAGGCGCAGTTTTGAATACTTTAGTATCCCTGAAGGCATTCATCTGGTTAACTGCAGCAGTATTATTGTTTTTTGTTTTTGGTTTTGAAGCAGAATCAAATGAGCTGGAACAAGTCTTTTTAGGGCTTGATGTGGTGCTCATTATCTATTTTTTCTCATTTCTTATTCGTCTCCTATATGAATTTAGGAGGACAGAGTTCCTCAAATCTAATAAGTTGGAGGCTGTATTGGTTTTTATTATCATCATCAATACTATCAGTAACTACTATTTTGATAACCAAATCATTAAATATTTAGCGAATACCCTTGGATTTAAGAATTATCAGGATGCCTATTTAACTTTTATTACTTTTTACTTTTTAGTATTAATTGTATATGAGTTTATAAAAGCAAGTACAGTTCTCTCCAAACTTAAAACCAAGCCTGCAAGAACTTTCATATATAGTTTCTTATTGCTGATTGCATTTGGGACAGGGGTTTTGATGTTACCTGCCATGAGTATTCAGGAAGGCTCCATGCCTTTTATGGATGCATTATTTACTTCTGTTAGTGCAAGTTGTGTAACAGGTCTGATTGTGGTAGATACTGCTAATTACTTCACCATGAAGGGGCAGTTTGTTATTATGATATTATTTCAATTAGGTGGTTTGGGTATTATTTCCTTTACCTCCTTTTTTGCAACCTTCCTGAAAAGTGGAGTGGGGATTAAACAGCAACTAATGCTGCAAGATTTTTTGGTGAGTGAGTCATTATTTTCAGCTAAAGGATTACTAAGAAAAATTATAGTGATTACGTTAATTATTGAAATCATTTCTTTCATATTGATCTTTTTTAGCTGGGGAGAGGAAGTTGTATTTAATTCCATGGGACAAAAAATATTCTTTTCCGCCTTTCATGCAGTCAGTGCTTTTTGTAATGCTGGGTTTAGTTTGTTTACGAATGGGCTATTTGAGGATGGTGTTGTAAATGGATATGTATTGCATATAATTATTGCCTTAACCCTCATTTTAGGCGGTTTAGGATTTTCAACTATTCAGGATTTATTTTCCAGAAATAAATTAAGAGATCGATTTCAGAATCCTTGGAAAGATTGGGCATTGAGTACCAAAATAGCAGTTTATACTTCCTTGGTTTTACTAGCTTCAGGAACATTAGTGTTTTATCTATTAGAAAGAGGGAATACTTTAGGGGAATTGAATTTTGTGGAGTCATTAATCACTAGTTTCTTCCAGTCAGCAACGGCCAGAACAGCTGGTTTTAACACGGTTGATATTGGAGCATTAAGAACTCCAACCTTAATTGTGATGGCATTTTTGATGTTTGTAGGTGCTTCTTCTGGTTCTGTTGGAGGTGGAATTAAGACTTCTACCTTTTATTTATTAATAGTTTCTGTCTTTGCATCTTTAAGAGGTAGGCTGAAAATTGAAATTGATAGAAAATTCATTCCGAAAGAATTATTGTTTAAAGCATTATCTATTTTCTTTTTTGCGGCTTCTCTTAACTTAATAGGGATTTTTATTCTTTCTATTACTGATAGCAAATTCACTTTAATGCAATTGATCTTTGAGCAGGTTTCAGCTTTCGGAACAGTAGGATTAAGTACTGGTATCACAGCAGATCTTTCATTTGCTGGGCGTGTGGTTATTATCCTTTCCATGTTCATTGGTAGGGTTGGGACATTAACCTTTGCTCTTGCCTTAAGTAGCAGAAAATCCACTCAAAGCTATAAATATCCTAAGGCGCATTTGATGGTGGGTTAAATTTATTTTAATAACTTTAAATCAAATATTTATCTATGGCGAAGAAATACCTGGACTTTGTATCCGATGAGCATTTGTTAAAGTGTATTGAAAATCTTCATAATGCTTATTTGAGAGCAAAAGATAATATATCCAAGAAAACATTTTATAAAAATAAAGTAGATACTATCAAACTCATATTTGATTCCAATTTCAATAATGTTGATGAGGAAAGTGTAATTGAAACCGAGATTTTGAGACAGATTGATAAATCAATAAATAACTCAATCGGTACTTTTCACGAAGAAGTATTAGGTGGAATTGAAGGTTATGAAATTGGTGAATTAAGCGGTTTTGATATTAAGGCAATTGATAATACATTATTTGCAGATATTAAGAATAAGCATAATACTATGAATAGCAGTTCTGCTGAAAGTTTATTCCAGAAATTAGCAAGATATGCTGATACTTACAAAGAAGCGAAATGCTATTGGGTTCAAATTTTAGCAAAGGGAAGTTTTAATGAAAAATGGTTTGGTGAAATAAATGGGAAAGAATATAGTCATAGTAGAGTTTACAAAATTTCTGGTGATCAGTTTTATGCATTGTTGACTGGAAACCAAAATGCTTTTTATGATTTATATACGGTTTTGCCCAAAGCAATTTCAGATTATATGAATTCAATTCATGATAAAAATGCTAAAAAAGAAAATTCAGCATTATCTGAAATTCAAAATGAAACTTCAGAAACTAATCGTTCAATTTTTGACCAAATTACTTTTGAAAATTATGGTTATTATATAGGTTTCGATAAATTGTAATATCGGTTTAAAAACTTTATGATCGAATAACCTAGTTCCTGTGCTAAATTAACTGGAACAGCATTTCCAATTTGTTTATATTGCTGGGCAATCGAGCCTACAAATTCCCAATCATCAGGAAAAGTTTGAATTCTTGCATATTCCCTTACCGTAAATGGTCTTGTTTCATCAGGATGGCACCTTTCTGTTTGTTTTTGTGCGGGGCTGCATGTTAAGGTTAATGAGGGCTCGTCCCAACCAATTCTTCTTGCCATTCCAGTTTTTCCTCCGCCCAAAAAATAACTACCGCCCATATACTCTTTTTGAATGTCAACGGGCAAATCTCTCCAATAACCTTTAGGAGGGACTAAATCCAAAACATTCTTTTTGTATTCGGGATATTTTGCTCCTGATGATTCGGGAACATCAGAATTAAATAATTCTCCTTTTTTCAAGGCGTCTTTTAAAGTATAAATCTTTTTATGTGGCTTTGGGTATTCAAATTCTATATCAATGTCTTTTCGTATCCCTACTAAAATAAGTCTTTCACGTTTTTGAGGAACCCTATATTGAACAGCTTTTAAAACTTGAACTGGAACAACATTATATCCAATTTCATCTAAAATGGAAATCATGCCTTGCAAAGTATTCCCATTATCATGGCTTAGAAGTCCGCGTACATTCTCTCCTATACAAATGGAAGGATTTACTTCTGTTACAACTCTAGCGAATTCATAAAATAATGTACCTCTTGCGTCTTTTAAGCCTAATTTTTTGCCTGCATAACTGAAAGCTTGACACGGGAATCCTCCAGTAACTATGTCTACCTTATTATTGAGATCACTAAAATCAAAGTCTTTAATATCACCTTCCAAAACTCTCCAATTGGGTCTGTTCTTTCTTAGAGTTTGACAAGCCCATTTATCAATTTCGTTTAATGCGACACATTTTAATCCCGCTTTTTCTAATCCAACAGCCAAGCCACCTGCCCCTGCAAATAGCTCTAAGACTGAATATTCATTATCTGGTTCTACAAAATTGGAAACTTCATCATCTAGGTTATCATCAAATAATGGTTTAAGAAGTGTTTGAACATCATCTTTTCTGTAAACACGATAATTTGACACTGGTTCTCTAACAGCATTTAAAATCCCTTCTTTATCCCATCTTCTTAAAGTTTCCTTACTTTTACCGATTAATTCGGATGCTTCTGATAATGACAAGTATTCTTTCATATAACCACATTGGTAAACATTACACATTGGTTACAAATTTATTAAATATATTTAATATTCTAAGCGAAAATTGAAGTAGTTTTCGTCTAAATAGAGATTTAGAAGTTAAGACCATTTATTTTTTCAAAGTGCCAATCTGGCATAAGAAATTCTTTGGTGCTATTTTCGCTTAATGGAGCACATGGCAAGAATTGAATTTTATAAATATCAAGGGACGGGCAATGATTTTGTAATGGTCGATAACCGTTCTCAAAAGCTTGATAGATCTGATAAAACTATAGTACAAAAATTATGTGACCGTAAATTTGGCGTAGGGTCAGATGGCTTAATCCTAATTGAAAATCATGATAAATATGATTTTGAAATGGTGTTTTTTAATCCAGATGGTTCACAAAGTATGTGTGGAAATGGCAGCCGATGTGCAGTTAAATTTGCTCAGTTTTTGGGGATTATTCAACATAATACTACTTTCCTTTCAACAGATGGAGTGCATCAAGCCACTATTGAAGGTGATATTGTTCGCTTAAGTATGCAGGATGTTTCACCATCTAAAATCAATACTTTTCCTGAACATTTTACGATTAACACTGGCTCTCCACATTATGTTATTTTTGCCAGTAACATAAAAAATAAAGATGTAAAAGAAGAAGGGGCATTAATACGTTACAGTAAAGAGTTTGCTGCAGAAGGAATCAATGTTAATTTTGTAGAGAAGCTTTCTGAGAATAAAATTTCAGTTAGGACTTATGAAAGAGGCGTTGAAGATGAAACCTTGTCATGTGGCACGGGCGTGACAGCTTGCGCAATCGCCAATGTTTTACATGGTGGTATTTCTCCCGTTCAAATTGAAACCTTAGGAGGGCAATTAAGTGTTGAATTTGAATTGAAGGATGGTTCAGCCCGTAATGTTTGGTTAATTGGACCAGCAAAGAATGTTTTTAAAGGTGAAATCGAGCTTTAAAAATTTAAATAAATCATAAAAAAGCTTGTAAATTAGCGCACATTTAAAATTATTATAGCAAAAAAGCATGTTTGATTTTTTAGCAAAAGGACTAACAAAAGTTTTCGGAACTAAGTCTGATAGAGATATAAAAGAAGTTCTTCCATTGGTAGAGCAGATTAATAAAGAATTTGCAAAGTTGAAGGACTTGTCGCATGATGAATTAAGAGCTAAAACAGCTGATGTTTTAGACAGAATCAATCAATATTTGAAAGAAATTGATGATGAAATAGCTGCTCTTCATACAAAAGTGGATGATAATCCTGATATGGATTTGCATACCAAAGAAGATCTTTTCAACGAGATTGACGCATTGGAAGAGAAAAGAAATGAAAAGTTAGAAGAAGTGCTGTTAGAAGTACTTCCTGAAACATTCGCCATTGTAAAGGATACTGCTCGCAGGTTTATGGAAAACGAACAGTTAGAAGTAACTGCTTCTATGTTTGATAAAGAGATGTCAGGCAAGGCTGAGCATGTAAATTTGAAGGGTGATAAAGCCGTATGGAATAATACTTGGAAAGCTGCTGGAAATGAAGTCACCTGGGATATGATGCATTATGATGTGCAGCTGATCGGTGGTATTGTACTTCATAAAGGAAAAATAGCAGAGATGGCAACGGGTGAAGGTAAAACTTTAGTAGCTACTTTACCTGCCTTTTTAAATGCCTTATCCAAAAGAGGGGTTCACATTGTAACTGTGAATGACTACTTAGCTAAGCGTGATGCCGAATGGATGGCACCGATTTTTCAATTCCATGGGATTTCAGTTGATTGTATTGATAATTATAAACCTAACTCAGAGGAGAGAAGAAAAGCTTATCAGTGCGATATAGTTTACGGAACCAATAATGAATTTGGATTCGATTATTTGCGTGATAATATGACACGTGAGACTAAAGAATTGGTTCAAG
>QNXU01000145.1 GCA_003973485.1 Bacteroidota bacterium
TACTTCTACATCTTCCTTCTAAGTTCATTTATTTATTGGATTGTAAAGTATCTAATACTTAATCCGATTTATAAAATTTCACTTTCTTCACGGGAGTTAGCAAAAGGAAATCTAACTGAAAAAATTGATTACAAAAGCAAAAATGAGTTAGGATATATTGCTCAAAATATTAATTCCATGGCTGAAATTCTTCAAAATGCTACGGATTTCACCACCAAAATAGGAGAAGGTAAACTTGATGCTGAATATAGAGGATTGGATGAAGATCATGATAATTCATTGGCTTCCTCTTTGCTTCAGATGCGAGAAAAAATGCAATCATCTGCTAAAGCCGATAAAGAGAGAAGCTGGGTCAACGAAGGTTTAGCTAAGTTTGCAGATATTTTAAGAAATAATAATGATAATATTCAGGAATTGTCCTATCAGATAATTTCTAATTTGGTGAAATTTATGGAAGCCAATCAAGGCGCTTTATTTGTTCTTAATGAGCCAGAAGATGAAAATGAAGAACCAAAAATCATTTTAGAATCAGCTTATGCTTATGAACGCAGAAAAAGAATCAAAAAGGAGATTGCGATAGGTGAAGGATTAGTAGGACAGTCTGTTCAGGAAGGTGACAGAATTTATCTGACAGAAGTTCCCGAAGACTATGTAGAAATTAAATCTGGATTAGGAGAAACTTTACCTAGATGCGTTCTGATTGTCCCGCTTAAGATTAATGAAGAAATAAAAGGAGTTGTAGAAATTGCTTCAATTCAAGAAATCCCTGAATACAAAATAGATTTTGTAGAGAAATTAGGAGAAAATATAGCCTCTACAATTTCAAATGCTAAAACCAATGAGCGCACTAAAAAACTACTAGCGGAATCTCAGGAAATGACGGAGCAAATGCGTTCTCAGGAAGAGGAAATGCGTCAAAACATGGAGGAAATGGAAGCTACTCAAGAAGAAATGGGAAGAGCTCAGACTGAAATGGCAGAAAAAGAAGCAAATCTTAATGCATTAATTAATAACACCACGGATTCTATTATTCTGATTGATACTGATTATAAAATAATTTTGATGAATGATGTCATCAAAAACAGATATAAAGGCACTCAATACGAAAAAATGCAGGAAGGTAGCAATGCATTAGAAATGCTGGGAGATGTTAGAGAAGAATGGAAAGGCTATTATGACAGAGTCTTTAAAGGAGAGTTTCTTTCATTTACAATTAAAAGCAGCGTAAAAGGTGAAGATTCTTATAGACATTATGACATCCACCCTATCAAACAAAAAGATGGTTCCATAACAGGTGCCTCCGTTTTCTCTCGTGATATAACAAAAGAGAAGCAAACTGAAATACAGAGAGAAGAAAATGCTAAAAAGTTAGCACAAAGAGAATTTGTATTAAATGGCATGATCAATAATACCGAGGACACTTATTTTGCCATTGACACAAATTATGAAATATTGGTGGTAAATGATGTGCTGAAAAATCGCTTTAAGGAATCAGGGATAGACTTAAAACCAGGATTGAGTATTCTGAGTATTTTGCCAGAAGATCAACTAGAAAAATGGAAAGCTCGGTATGATAAAGCCTTGGCAGGTGAAAAATTAAGAATAGAAGAGATTAGAGAGTTAAACACTGGAAACTTGACCATTGAAACTCGCTGTGAACCTATTATGAATGATGAGGGTGGAGTTATTGGGGTTTCAACGGTTTCAAAGGACATCACTGAACTTAAAAAAGCCCAGGAAGAAAAGGAAAAACTGCAAAAGGAATTGGATAAGCTAAAAGGTAAAAAATAATCAATTTTTAGTTTGAATATACGATACGTTATCGTATTTTTACTATTGAATTAAACAATATTAAAAATATGAAAGTTACAGCCTTAATTCCAGATGAACTGATAGAGAAAGTGAAAGCTAAAAGTGGTGGTAAAAACATTACCGAAAGCTTAATCATAGCTCTTAAGGAATATCTTAATGAGCAAAAAGTTGATGATTTAATTAACATGGTAAAAGAAGAACCAATAGTTTGGAATAAAAACTATACTGCAGAAGGTATTCGCAAAATAAACAGAAATAGATGATTATAGTGGACACTTCTGTTTGGATTGAATACTTGAAAGGCAACGAGCAATACCGAAATGTTTTGCCCAAATATTTAAAAGAGAAATATGTAGTTGCCATTAGTGCTGTTTTTGGCGAATTGCTGCAAGGAGTAAAGAATAAAAGAGAACATCAAATCATCATGGGATTCTGGGAAAGTTTACCAAAAGTAAATGAAGAAAATTTGTTTATTGAAGCGGGTAAACTTTCTCATGAATATAAACTTTATAACGCTGGGGTTGGTTTAATTGATACTTATCTATTAGCTGCCGCATTGAATAATGATTATGCCGTTTGGAGTTTAGATAAGAAATTAAATAAAGCCATCGACATTATTGAAAACAAATAAACTTAATGATCAAAACTACATCTCTCCTACTCTTCTTTGCTGTAATATTATTTTCCTGTCAATCGGATGAAAAGAAAGAAAATACTACCGAAGAAGTAAAAACTAAGTCAGTGCCGAAAGTAAATATAGCCGATATTGAAACCGGTATAAAATCTTATATCGATAATAAAACCAAAGAGGCAGATGGCTATTTTCATGTAAAAGATGAGAATAAGGAGTTAAGGCTGAAACTGGTTCGCGTACATACTGAATATCTTTCAAATCTGGGTCCCAATCGTCATTTTGCTTGTGTAGATTTAGCCGATGAAAATGGAGATGTGTATGATGTAGATTTTTTTATGGAAGGAGAACCAGGCGCAATGGATGTTACAGAAACCACTGTTCATAAACTTAATGGGAAACCCTTTTACAGCTGGAAACAAAAAGAGGATAAAACTTGGCATAGAGTTCCCATTGAATCAGCTTCTAATGAATTGTTAGGCGTAATTGAAGGTGAGGATCAGTTTGAATTCTATTATGAAACTACTTTACCTGAAATTCAAAATGAAGCTAAGGTCTGGATTCCAATAGCTCAGTCAGATAAATTTCAAGAAATTGAAATAAAACGCATGAAGATTTACGGTAAGGATGAAATAATTAAGGAAAAAGAGTATGGAAATAAGATCTTATTTCTGGAATTGAATCAAGATCATAGCAATAAGAAAGTAAAAATAACATATCATGTAAAAAGAAAAGAAAAAAGTGCATACACTGAAGAAAATCTAAATATAAACAAGTATTTAAATGAGAATGTACTAATGCCAGTTGGAACAGATCGTTTTAAAGAAATAGTAGCAGAAGCAACAGATGGTATGCAAAATGATAATAAGCTCATTCAGGCTAGAGCAATTTATGATTATATCATTGATAATATGCGCTACGCTAAAAATGAGAAATATGGAACTGGAGATGCAGTTTACGCATGCGATTCCAAAACAGGAAACTGTACTGAATTCCACTCTTTATTTATTTCTTTAGCCAGAACAGCCAACATACCCGCTCGTTTCGCAATAGGTGCAGGGATACCATCAGACAGAGATGAAGGTGGGATTAATGGATATCACTGTTGGGCTGAATTTTATGCTGAAGATAAATGGTGGCCAGTTGATATAAGCGAAGGTAATAAATATACAGCTTTAGCAACCTATTATTTTGGACGACATCCTGCCAATAGAATTGAGTTTACAAAAGGAAGAGACTTAAGATTTGAACCAGCTCCTCAATCAAGCCCTGTGAAATTTATGGCTTACCCAATTTTTGAGGTTGATGGCAAAAGTGTAGTTAGCAATGCTACATTTAGCTTCCAACGATTTAAAAATCAGGAGATTTAAGTGCCAGACAATTCAAAAAAAGCCATGAACTTCAAAAATTCATGGCTTATTTAGCTTAGTGATTATTAATTTTAATTTTCTGGATGCTCACTTCCTTCTTCTTCAGTAGGATGCTCAGAACCTTCTTCCTCCGCTGGATGTTCACTTCCCTCATCATCAGACGGATGTTCATCTCCTCCATCAGTAGGATGCTCACTTTTCTTTTCTTCTTTTTCGATTACTTCCTCAGTTGCTTCATCCTCAGAAGATGCTTCTTTCTTTTTATCTCCACAAGAAATCAATGTAGCAGATAAAAAGAAAATTGCTGCTAATGCAACAAAACTTAGGGATTTAAATTTCTCTAAAAATTTCATAGTTGGTTAGTTAATTATGATTAATGAACATGAAAGTTAAGAAATTATGCTTTTAAAGCAATTAAATTAAGGATTTAAATCATCATTCTACTGAATCTTGAGAGACGAGATGAATTAACTTTTCAATTTGTAAAGATTGCTTCCTATTCCAGTAATTTATGGAATTCAAACTGCCAGAATTACTTTCTAAAGCAGCATTAATTTTGCTAATCTCTTCTTGAAATTTTATCAGGTTTTTCTTTTCTCTTGTTTCCTGATTTTCAATTTGTTTCGAAAGCAATCCAATCTTAAGCGTTTGTTGCTTCAAATCTTTTCCAATAGCCTCCTGCTTTTGTTTTATATTACTACTATCCAAGTAGGACTGGTAGCCTATTGCTGCTATAAACAAGAATAAAAGTAATAAAACAATACTAGGTATAAGAAAATTAGCTTTTAAACCCTTCGTGGGAGTTTGTACTTGTTCTCCAGCATTAGGGGCTATAACATATTTTTTACTTGCATATTGGAAGAGTTGAATTAACAAATCACCATCTGCAATAGTCTGTTGTTGATAATCTTGGTAATCACTATTTCCAATCTGAGTCAAGTTTTCTTCCAAAGGGGTATAGGGAATGGAAAAACAAGAAGAATTTTTTTCTAACTTTTTTATAAATACTACCAATTGAAAATATTCAGATAATGCATTTTGCATGGTGTCACCTAATTGAATATAAGCAGTTTGAGTATAAGTTGAAATTTGTAAACAACTTTTTGAAATAAAATATGGTGCTATATCTTTAATATACAAAACATCACCTGCTCTTTTCTTAAGCTCCATTATAACGGTATGTTCGTAATTTGTATAGTTCACGTATCCTTCAAATATTCAATTATCGTACAATAGTTCTTGGAATTGCTGAAGGCAATCTACTTAACATTTCATTATTGAGCAATTGAGTAGTATTAGTAAAACTACTCACATTAATAACATTATTCTTTTGTCTACCAATTAAAACCACCTCATCTCCTACTTTAGCTTCGGGAATATGAGTTATATCGACCATAAATAAATTCATATTAATCAAACCCACAATAGGTGCTTTTTTTCCTGCAATTAATACATATCCTCTGTTGGAAAGCGCTCTTGGATATCCATTAGAATATCCCAAAGGCATTACGGCTATTTTCATCTTATGACTGGCTTGAAAGGCTGTTCCATACCCGATAAAATCTCCTTCTGGTACCTCCCTGATATCCATAATATCCGTTTTCCAACTAAAAATCCGCTTTAATGCACCATCAGATTTTTTATCTGTCTCCTGTAAGTGGTGATAATAAATATCAGGACTTGGCCAAAAACCATATTGCGCCACTCCTACCCTTACTAAATCATAAACGGTATCGGGCATGGCTAATGCAGCTGCGGAGCAAGCAATATGCCTGATCTTAGGCTCATATTTTTTATCTCTACAAATTTTTAGAAACTCTTTATACTTTGCTTTTTGCTTATCAATTTTAAACTGATTGCTTAAGCTTTCAGCGCCACCAAAATGGGTACATAAACCTTGGAAAACTATATGATCCTTGTTTTTCTTCAAAAAATTTATTGACTTGGAAAATTCCTCTGCTGGCATTCCTGTTCGATTAGCTCCAGTTTCCACTTCTATATGAACTTTAGCAGGCTTCCCAACTTTTTTTGCCGCTTCGAGCGTTATCGGCAAGCGTTCAAAATTATACACAAAAAACTCAATATTATTTTCAATCGCCCATGGGATATCCTCTTCATAAATTATCCCCATTATCATAATCGTACTTTTCTCTTGACACGCATTGAGCACTTCTTCTGCTTCAAAAGAGGAAGCTACTGAGAAATGATGTACTCCCGCCTTTTCAGCCATAGGAACAAAAGATTCAATTCCATGACCGTAAGCATTGGCTTTTACTACCGATGATAGTATCGCTTTTTTCCCTATTTTCTTTTTTATAAAATTAATATTTGCTTTTAAAGCTGATTGTTTCAGCTCTATTCTTGAAGAGTGTTTTACCATTTTTTCTTTGTTTCCAGCCAGGTATATGATTTCCCCCAGCTATCTTTTGCTAATGTTTTTACTTTTTCTACTTCTGAGGCTGGTACATTATCTACCATATTTTCTGCTTCCAAATCGTTGAAATGGAAGGCATAAGTTCTTGCTGCAAATTGATATAATGGTAGAGATGATTCTCCATGGTATTCCCCATTTCCGTAAACGGAAGGCTTAATATTTTGCCCCCAATCTTGTCGTCCTTCATTATTAGGGTTAAGAAAATAAGCTCGGTATTCTCCAGAAGGATCTTTATCAACTCGCAATAATGAAACGGCATGAAATCCCAACATCTCTCCCTTTGAACTTGTTATAAAAATTCCTACCGGATTTGGGTAGATTAAACGATGCCCACCATTGTAATCTGGATGGCACATAGCGTAAAAAACTCTCACAAACCCATCGAAATCAACAATGGCATTGGAGAAATAATCATAAGCTGAAGCAAACCCAATCTGAATCCATTGGCCATAAAGTGCAGGATTCACCCATTTATGTGGATCTTCTGCCCTACCTGAACCACGAATCATCATTTCATTATAAATTCTATCCAACATCGGCACTAATGTTACCGAAACAGCATCCAAATTATAATCTAGGTTTTGAACTAAGCCCTGTCCTGTCACAGATGCTTTAATTTCTTGCCCTTCAAATCGGAAAGTAATATCGTTTGTAACTGCTGCAGTTTGCACCATATTGATTAACTTAGCTGGGGCATGCTGGCTCCACATGCTAATGCCTCTTGCACTTTGACAAGTAGGATTATTACCCTGTCCAACACCTAAAGGCTGTCCTAAGATTCTGAAAAGTGCTCCAATCAAATATTGCCTGGCGCTTACTGCTTGATGTGGATTTTTGGTTGATTTTAAAATTCTTTCTTCAACTTGAGGATGGATTTTGATTCCACTTAAATTAGATAAACCTGATCTTACCGCTTCTCGAGCTATGGTTCCATTTTCTAACATTTTTGCCAATCCATAAATGCATTGAGCATTATAAATATGTACTGTCTTTAATATTAAGTCCGAAAGATATTCTGTCAGTTCATTCCATCTGGTTTCTCCTACAGGCGCCAAACCCAATGCAACTGGAACTATTTGGTAGTGTTCATTTTCAATTAAATACTTTAGCAAAACAGCATGATATTGGCTCACCAAACCATATTTCAACATGGATTCTCCCATTTCCTCTGCTTCCAGGTAAAGCTCTGTATTATTTAAGTTTTCCAATACGGCTTGATATTCCGTCACATTTTTACCTTCAGTATTGTCTGTAGGTCTATAAATGCATCGCTGAAAGCTTAATAATTTTTGATCACCTTCTTTATTGGGGTCTAATTCTATTTTCTCCTTTACTAAAGCAATAATCTTTCTTTGCTTTTCAGTCACTACTGGTCGTTGTTCACAAATCAATGTAAGTTCTTCTGCTAATGTTTCTTTTACATCATCTAGATGAATATGCTGGGAAAGAAAATTGAAGAGATTGTGAACTTTATGTAATTCATGCTCGCTCATGGTAAGGCGAGTTTCTTCTACAGGATCATTGAATACAAACTCTAAATTTGCCACAATAACTTCCTGAATAAAGCTTTCAGCAT
>QNXU01000205.1 GCA_003973485.1 Bacteroidota bacterium
GCCCCCTGCTTTTAGTACTTTCGGAATGGTAAAGCTTAATCCAGGAATCATTATTTCGGCAGTTAAGTTGGCTCCGCCACTTGCTTTAATCTCTCTTACAGTCCTGTAAAGTCTACTTTCATCTATCTCTTCATTAAATTGCTCTTGACTGATTGAAAAATTAAAGCCAGCTTCAACTTCTACTCCAGGTCCAGCAAGATTGTCTAAATTTTCAGCTATTTCATTTAAAACAGTTTTAGATAAATTAATAGCAGTATTAATACCTGGCGGTAAAAATTCGCCCTTTTCCCTATCTTCTTTAATCCTATGAACATCAACATATTTATGCATTTTTTCTGGATATCCTGCATCTAAGTTCATCCTCAAAGATTCATCAGAAAAATCATATTCCTTAATTATTGTTCTTTTACCAAATTCATATTCGAGGTTTTGTTGTGGCGTTTCTTGTTCGTTATAAGACCATACGATATCATTATCATTATATTCTGAAGAGGAAATTGATTCTGGATCAATACCTGCTTGAAACTTGACATTTCTGCCTATACCACTAACTAAATAAAGTGTCTCTCCCCAGTAAGCCTTCCTTTTAGTGTCCTTCATGTCAACAGCCATAATACTTTCAAGCTCAAACTCCTTCCTATTAACATTAATAATCACCTCAACCGATTGGTCATCATACTCCGCAATTAATTTTATATCTCCTGCTTTTCCACCTATGTCCATGCCAAAGTTATAAAGATTTCTTTCATTGTTTTGTACATCAACTGTATGGTCTACTCCGTTGTGCATAAAATACCATTTAAAGCTTTCTGTACTTTCAGGATAGCCCTTTAATTCAAAAGCAATATCATGATCGGCTGATGTATAGTCAATTGTTATTATTTCTCCATCTGCGTATTCAACATTATCCTCATTAAACCATATTTTCGGTAATTCAGCCTCCGCTTCATCACCACTTTCCTCATCCTCTTCAGAATCACCCGCTCCTCTTTGAAGATTTAATGAAATAGAATTAGAACCGAATGTGGAATTAAGCTGAGCAGTAGCCACATCGGTATTTAAGGTAATATTTAAGATTGCTTCATCTGTTGGGTTGCTTCCTGCAGCTTCAGAAGATATATCATTTTCACTTTCCGTTATACTCCAGGCTATTTCATCCCCTTCAATAAAATTCTTGAGTTCAAAGCTAAGATCTGTGATATCACTGGAAAAATTGACCATTTCCCCATCTGTATAATCACTGCCATTATATACAATCACTGGGGTACTTGAATCCGTATTGGTATCGGTATCGGAAGAACCACTACTAGAACTATTGTCATTAGATTCATTAGGCGAGCTTACCGTTCCATCCGGCCCTACCACCCAAGTATCGCCATTGCTGTCTTCTATCACTATATCGCCATCCTCGTTTTCATCCACGCCTTCCTCATCTGGGTCTATGGTGGTGGTTTCTCCATCTTCGGTGGTCACTACAATTTCACCTGTTTCCTCATCTACCTCTACATCGGTTATGACCTCATCAATTACTACATCCGTATCCGGTGTTTCTTCTGTTCCATCTTCAGTTGCATCAGCATTGCCTTCGTCCAGTTCATCCCCACCGCCTAAACCCACAATAAAAGGGCCTGCAGGATTTACAGTAGTTTCTACAAATCCACCAATCAATTTTTTGTCGGTATTAACTTCTATATTTACTAAATCTGCTTTGACGCCCGCTAAATTAAATAATGGTACTTCTATTGCGCCCTTTCCATTATAGGGGCCAGAACCGCTTAGCTCAGTAATGCGAACTTTAAAACCAAGTGCCTCAATTTTATCCCCTACTTGTAAATTGGCAATAGGTTCTCTGTTGGTAATGGCAGGGTTATCAGGTTCTTCGCCACAATTAAAATCCACCACATCTTGAGCAAAAGTGGTGACGGATTGTACTTCTGAGCCATCCCCAGTCAGTACTCCACATTTTGAAAAAACCTGTACTTCATATTCCGTATCCGCTTCCAGATCAAAAAGTACTTGTGTTTCTATATTAGTAGCATAATTGGTCCATTCTTCGGTCGTGCCAGATTCTCTTATTTTCACAACATATCCTGAATGATTCCAACCGCCTGTCCAGTCTGCCTTAATGCGGTCGGGGCCTAATGCTTCAATCCCAAAACCAGTTATAGGTAAGCATTCATCACCATACTGAAAGCTCTTCACTTCACTTCGCCCCTCATTTTTAAACAGATCACGACCTATATTGCTTACCGCTTGTACTTGCCACGCATAATTTCTTCCGGGGACCAGAGCGATATCACCTGGGCCATAAAAATAGCTGTTCAGGTTGGTGCGATGTTCAAAAATCGGTTGGGAGGTACGCACTACTTCGTTAGGATTTCTATCGGCTGGCCATATTTCCCATAGTCTGAATATATATTCTGTTTCGAAAGCACTGTTCGGGGATGCCGTATGACGGGGCGTCCATTGAAACTGGACTTGCTGAGGTTCTTGGATCCTTAATTTATCTTCATAGGGCAGGTTTAATAAAGGAGGGTCGTTCTGGACAATCCATGCTACTGACCTGCCTACATTGCTTACCACGTTCCCTCTTTGATAATCCAGCACTTCCACTGTAAAGGTATAAAAGCCTTCCGGCAACTGTTGGGAATTGGAGAAGGTGCCTGGATTAATGCCGCTAATCTCTAAGTTGTTGGGGTTTAAATAAGCACTGAGTTTATCATAAGGCACTTGGGTAGGAATACCGGCATTGAGGTAGATGCCCGTTGGCCGGAAAGTAGGTTTAGTTCTTAAACGAACAGTCTGGCTTTCTATGGTGATCCTTAGCCTTACACGGTAATCGGATTTGGTAAAATCGCGCAATGTTAAGGTAATCGGCCACTTATTTAATGAGGCATTGGCATAATCAGATAGATAAATGGAATTGGGCGGTGTCAACTGACTATTGACCTGCACAGGGGCAGAGGTACCTTGTGCTGAAACTTCAGCCTTTGCCATGAATAGTAAAAAACCTAAAATTACAAGGCTGCAGCTTTTCACTTTTCTTACGATATGTTGCAATGTGTAAATCAAAATTGATAAGTATAGGTTAAGGTGCCATTTAATTGCGTTGATTTATTCGTACTGCCATCATCCTGAGGAGTATTTCGGGCTAAAAAGGCATTGGTAAAGCTAATATTATGCTTTTCCTTGTACTGATAAGCTGCGCTTAAACGGCAATTGAAAACAGTATTGGTTAAATTACTTTGTGCATAGCTATTATTGAAGGCACTCGTAAGGCTGAGCCTTAATTTCTTTTCAAACATAGATTTATTCACTGAAAGTACTGGCCCAAGCGTAGTATTATTGATCTCTCCGGCTTCCTGCCAGCTTGCATTAAAAGAGGTGAAAATATTCAGCCCTAATTCTTTCCACTGATTGCTAAAACCTAAGTTGCTATTATAAAATTTAGAGCCTGTTGGTTGTTCCTCGCCCGACTGTTCATCGCTTGATTGCTGCACTGACAAATTCAGATTTAATGATTGAACCCGGCTTTCATCTGCCTTGAGGATGTAATTACTACTCGCATTAATTGATTGGGAAATTTGAGTAAAATTCAGGGTGTCGATTGGTCTTAGTAGATCTATATTATTGATATCTTCAAACTGAGATCGAATTACTGTATACGTCTGGAAATTTGAATATGATGCACTCACATTCAATTTTTTGGAAACTGTCCAGTTGGAATTGACAGCTCCGATCCAACGTGTCATTTGATTGATTTTGGCATCATCAAGATTATCCCTCTGCAGACCAATATTTGTACTGATGTTCAATTTATTTTTAAATAATTGTGTTCCTCCATTAACCGTAATGTTTTCTAGGTCATTATTGAAAAAATAAGCACCATGTGTCTTATATCCAGGATCTACTCTTTCATATCCTAACCCTATATTATAGCCATTTCCACCATAATTCACACCCGTTTTAAATGCCTGGTGATATGCGGTAGAAAGTCGGTGTGTAAAAAGAGCGCCACCAGAAGGAAATGGCTGAAAAGTTCCTCTCTCTACTCCTTCAGATCTGATATCACGGGAAATAGCAGAGTTTGCATATTCAAAATTCAAAGCTACTCTTTGGAAGAGTGTGGTACTTCCGCCAATTCCCAATACTAAATTTTCTTCTGGAAAAACTTCCATACTATCCGTTAAATTGGTGACTGTTGAGGGATCGTCTTTCGATTTGAAAAAAGTAAAATTAAGATTATATCCATTTCCTTGATAGTCGACTTTACTTCCGTAGCCAAACCTATGAAAGGCTGGTTGATTTCCCACTGCAGTATCTACCGCTATTGCTTTCTGTAACCTACCTGCCATTGCACTTACCGACCAAGGTCCATCAGGCCGTAATTGAACACCACCACCTAAGAATAAATGACCACTTAAGGTATAGGGACTAAAACTCATGCTTGTATAGCCGGCCTGCAGGGTAATCCATTCATAAGTTGGGCTAATTCCATACTGATTGAAAGGTTGGGAATAACCGAATTGCTCATTTGAAAAATTAAAGCTTAATGGAATGCTTAAGCCATAAATTGAAAAATTAATATTTCCATTAAAATAATAGCTGTAGGGTTCTCTATTCAATTCACCTCCAAAGGCAGTATTATACAATTGAGATAGCGAAATACCACCATTTACCTTTAGTGCTTTTCCCTTTCCAATCTGGCTCAGGTCTTGTGCTTGCAGTTGAAAAGTAGCCCCTACAAACATCAATGATATGATGATATTTAGTTTAATCCTTTTCAGCATAAATTAAAAATTCTACTCTTCTATTCTTCGCTCTATTTTCTTCAGAATTATTTTTATAAAGAGGTTCAGTAGCTCCTTTTCCTTCATAGCTCAATCTTTCAGCAGCTATTCCAATGCTTTCCAGATAATCTCGAACACCTTTTGCACGCTCTTCCGAAATTTTTTGATTGGCGTCTTCTGTCCCTATGTTGTCGGTATGACCGGTCACTTTTAGTTTTAAAGCAGGATTAGCCTCCATCATTACGGCAATATCATCCAGATAGGATTTGGCCTCATCATTCAAATTGGTTTCATTAAACCCATAATTGAAGTTTTTTCTAAGTTCGAATGAGAAATCTCGGCTTACCGAAGTTTGATATTCCTTTTCGATCACTTTTACAGGCTGATCTTGGAAATTATCCTCCTCAAATTCTCTGGAACTTCCAATAGCATATTCATCATCTGGTACCTCTTTTTGTTTAGTGATGGGCAATCGTTTAAATATGCTCACTGAAAACTCAGTGCTAGCCATCTGCGCAGCATTTTCTAAATGCAAGTCCACTGCAAAACCTAGTGAAAAATTCTTTTGGGCTATTTGTGTTCCTAAGCTAATGCGATCTCCTGAAAAATAGCGAGCAAAAATATCCAACTTACCTGCTGTAAAAGGGTCAAAGGGACTGGTATCCTCAAATCGGTAAGACCATCCTGGCCCTGCTCCCCAAAATATTTCATTCAAGCTTTTTGTCCCAATAGCTTCTGCATAAAAAGCATGGCGGTTCAATTTGAAAAATTGATACCCACCTAATGCTGAATACTGAAGTGGAATTTCATCATCCTCACTAATAAAACTACGAGCTGGTTGATTAAGATTAAAAAGGGAGAATCCTAAATAATTTCTACGATAACCCTCTTTATCATTATCATACCACATCAATCCTGTGGCAGCAGAAAAATAAGTCAACTGTTGCCTTTCAAATTCCTCCCCCAAAGCAGCGGTTTCATCAAAGCCCTGATTGTTCATCCATTGGCTTCCCGTGGTAAAGTTGGCAGTATTAAAACCTGATTGATTGGCACTCAGCTCCACTCCCATTGCTAAAAAATTATTGGGAATTATCTCCAAATTATAGGCAAAGCCTGGTTTTATGCTATAAAAGGTGTAAGGAATTCCTTCAGAAACTTTATCACTTTGAGCCACCAAACTAAATCCTCCCCATCGCTTTCCAGCTGTTTGATTTATAAGCGCATATTGAAATTGCAGTTGGGTACTGTTGATGCTCATTCCGTTATTATAGCGTTGAATTCTATAAAGCGCATTGGCTCCAATTAAATTTTTAGAAGCGGAAGCTGCAGGATTTAATGCTATTTCACCAAAACCATAATTAGAAAACTGTGTGTTTTGAGCATAAATTGTGGTACTCATTAAAACACAAAAAATCAGTGCTAATCCAGCTACTTTGGAAAAGCAATTGCTCAAGTAATTCTCTAAACAAATAAGATTCTTTTCGTAAACTTTCTCCATCCGCTATCTCATTAAATTAATTAAGCCTGATTGCTGTCCGTTAAAACTTAAAGGACGCTCATCAAAATATTCACCTTTTATGCTCCAGACATAGACTCCGGATTCCACCAGATTTCCATTATATTTTCCATCCCAGCCTTCTCCATAGGCTTCCTCCACAGAATTGGTACTGTACAATAATTTTCCTCCCCTAGTGAATACCTTGAATTCAATTTGCTTTATCCCAGCTCCATAAACTTTGAAAAAATCATTTTGACCATCATTATTAGGCGTGAAAAGATTTGGAATAAATAATTGATTCTCTACGAATATGGTCATCTCCTTTTCGGCTAAACAACCTAAGGAGTCCAATACCTCCACTGTATAAGTGGTAGTGCGAGTGGGGTTCGCTATTGGATTGGCAATAGTAGCATCCGACAACCCTCTTTCCGGCTTCCATTGATAAAATCTTCCACCAGAAGCCAGTAATTGGATGGCATCTCCTGCTCCAATAGTGGTGTCAGCCGTAAGCGTAATTTCAGGAGGTAATTGAACGCTAACCGTAACCTCAGCAGTATCAGCTTTGCAATTTCCTGCCCAAGTAATTAATTGATAAGTCGTAGTTTCTGATGGATTTGCTATTGGATTTGCGACATTCGGGTCATTCAATGTTTCAGCCGGGCTCCATTCATATTGATAAGGAAAATTGCTGCCAACTGCTGTGGGAGCACCACCTAATTCAGTAATGTCATCCAAACAAATGGTTCTATCTTGACCAGCATCCAAAATCAGTGGTTGATCCAACCCCACAAAAACTGAATCCGTATAAACACAACCTTCTTCATTCTGTACTTCAAGAAAAAACCATGTGTCTTCTTCTGGATTTGCCATAGGATTTGCACTAGAGGCATCGGATAAGAAATTGGCCGGGCTCCATTCAAAAGTCCAATTTTCATTAATCCCTACTGGATTTAATTGTACTTCGGCTTCTTCGCAAATCAAAATGGAATCACCTGCATTAAAAACTGGCAGTGGAATATGTGTGATTTGAACAGTATCAGTAAAAACACAAGAAGAAGCATTCCATTGTTCTGCCCACCAAGTTTGGTTTTGATTTACCTCAAAATTCAAGATAGCGGTAGTATCCAATAACTGCTCGCCTAAATCATTAAACCAATTGATGGAATCAGCAGGATTATCAATTTCCAACTGAACTACATTTCCTTCACAAATTTGTTGATCGGGGCCTAAAGAAAATTCAGGCAAATCATTTTTAATTACTCTAATGCTATCACTATTGAAACAAGAATTAGTATCCTGTACCTCCACCCATATCAAGTCTGATTGTGTAACTTGAAAGCTAATTTCAATTTGATCAGACGCTATAAGTCCATCATTTTCTGAATACCAATCAATGGATTGATAATTTTCATCAATTTATCTGACATATCGCCGTTATCCTTGATAAAACTCAGAA
>QNXU01000208.1 GCA_003973485.1 Bacteroidota bacterium
AAAGACGGGTCTTTTAAATATTCTTTCGTGTAATCGACCATTGAATCTGTTTTAACAAACCATTTGTTTATGTCGTATATTACAACATTATCAACATCAGAATTAAATTTATTCATGATTGTTTTGATAATTGATCCTAGTCTAATATTCCAATCAGAATCATCTTTGTCTTTACCGAACGAAGAAAACCCAATATCTGAATTCAACATATATATGTTCAAATTGTTCTTAATGTTCTTCGAAACATAAACCATATCTGTTACTTTAATAAACTTTATTTTCTTATCGTTTATTGAATCATTAATTGATCCGAAATATTTGCTCAAATCATTTTTAAAAATATCACTCATTTTTGTCTTTGTTGCTTTGCAATAATTTTCTCCGTGTACATCCATAAACACGATGTTTTGCAAAATCTTGTCCAATACTGGAGAATATTGATTTAAAAAATTCTCACATGGAATTATTGTTGTTTCTATATTAATACTATTGTTCATACTTGTCCTTATTTTGTGGGGGGTGGGTGCTGTCCTTTGTGGACAGCATGAATTTGTTACCAATATATAGGTTCAAACAATTTGTTTACAAAACCATTATCGTCCGATGTTAATCGGATTTCCAATGTATTGAAGTTTACAAATTTTGATGATACTATTGTTCCATCGGCCAATGTAAACATCAGTTTTCGTTTTGGTATTGATACATCCACATACTCTCCCCGTTCATGGTCTAGTATTGTATAGTTGTACCCTATGTCATTTTGGTCCAAGAATCTCTTGATGTCAAGAAAATCTGATATATCTACAGTGTTTTCTGATATGATATTTTCGTTTGATTTATTACACTCTTCGAAAATGGATTTGAAATTCTCTTTTTTATGAAATACCAGTTGGTTTCCATATTTTTTCTCTAGCTGTGTCAGAAAACTTGAAACCATTCGTAGTGGTTCTTGCAAATCATGAGAGGCTACATAAGCAAATTGCTCCAATTCCGCATTGGAGACTTGCAAATCATGTGTCTGTTTCTGCAATTTTTCATTAACTTCTAACAATGATTTTTCATAATTCTTACGCTCAGTTACATCAGTTGTGGCCCCAATCATCCGGATGGCTTTTCCTTGCTCATTTCTTTCTATATAGCCTTTATCGATTACGTGTGCATAATCCCCTGATTTTCTTTTAAAACGATAAGATAATTTCAGGAAATTACATTCTTTGTCATTTAAAGCTTTGTCTTGTGCTTTCACAGTTTTTTTCACATCCTTTGGGTGGATATGATTTTCCCAGAAATTAGGTTCATTGCTCGCTATTTCTGCTTTATAGCCAAACATATTCTCAAACCCACTTCCAGCTCTGGTAACCTTATTGGCGATTAAATCCCAATCCCAGATGGCATCATTAGTGGCTAAAGCCGCTTTTTCAAATCTTTCGTTTGATGCTTTTATTCTATCATCCGCAGTTTTTCTTAAGGTGATATCTTTAAAATAAACAGATAAGCCTTTTTCTGCTGGGTAGGCACTTACCTCAAACCATTTATCGAGTGGAGGAAAATATTCTTCAAACTCAACGGTTTTTTGAGTTTTCATAGCTTTATGATATTCCTCATAGAACTTTAATGGAATGGCTTCCTGATATTCATCCCACAGATTTTTAAAAAGAATGTCTTTTTTCTTTTTAAATAAAATCTTTTCGGCTTCTTTATTCCAATAGGTTACAATCCAGTCATTATCTACTGCAAAAAAAGCATCTCCTATACTTTCCAATATATCTTCCTTTTCTTTTAAACCTTCTTGAACCGCCAGTTTTGTTCTCTTTTGTAGATCTATATCCTGAAAACTTCCAAAAATACGCTTGGTTTCTCCTTTTACTCTATCTGCCTGCCCAATGCACCTCACCCATTTTTCTTTTCCATTTTGGGTTCGGATTAATAATTCTAAATCAAATTCTTTCCCTTTTTCAATGAGGTTTTCAACGGCATTCGTCATGATAGACTTACTTTCATTAATGTAAAAATCAAGACCTGTTGCGACTGATGGTTCAAAGTTTTGATCAACTTCTAAAATATTTTTGGTCATTGGTGACCAATATAATTGCTCTATTCCATCACTTAAATTCAATTCCCAACTCCCAATTTTTGCTAAAGCTGAGGTTCTTTCCGCTAGAATTTCCAGTTCTCTTTTATCGGTGATATCCGTTATAATTGAATCCCAAATAACCGTTCCATCTGTGCTTTTTTGAGGGTTACCAAAGCCTTCATGATATTGAATATTTCCATTAGGATGAATATATCTCCACACAAAATGCCAAGGGGTCATAGTCTCTGCAGAATGTAAAATGGAAGCTTTCATTTCAGGCATATTTCCACCTGCTGCTATATTTTTCCAGATTTTCTCTGTACTTTCCATGCATTCTTCAGGAGAAAAACCAAAAATTTGTTCAGACCCTTTACTTACAAATTCTAATATATCACTTCCATCTTCTTTGAGATGATAGCGGAAAATTACCCCTGGGATATTATTGGAGATGTTTTGTAGCCGGATTTCAGCTAATTTACGATCATGAATGTCTTGAAAACTTCCATAAATCCTAAAACACTTTCCATTTTCAAATTCTGCTTTTCCAATTGCACGTATCCATCTTTCATTTTTCTTGGCAGTAATTATGCGAGCTTCAAAATCAAACGCTTTTCCTTCATTTATGGCCTGTTCTACACTTTTGGTTACTAATTCTCTATCATCTGGATGGTAAAAGTTAATGGCATTTTCCAATGTGGGGGCGAAATCATCCTCTACCTCATGAATTATTTTTGTCATAGGAGACCAATAATGTTCATCCCGCATCAGATCTACTTCCCAACCACCCACTCGAGCTAGTTTGGAAGCATTTTCAATGGTTTCTTGTAATTCCACCATTTCGGTTACGTCCCTGCCATAAGAAAATACAAAGCCATCTTGACCAAACGCATCGGAGGAATACCATGAAATCCACTTATATTTACCTTCTTTTGTGCGGTAACGGTTTAAGAAATTATTGGAATGTCGTTCTCCTGTAATCGTCTCGCCAAATTCTTTAGTAGTTTCCATTAAGTCGTTAGGATGGACAAATTCCGAAAAAGGTGTGCTAATTATTTCTTCTTCGGAATATCCCAATAGATTACAGAATGCGGGGTTTACTTTTACAAAATATCCTTCTGGTGAGGCTACCGCCAAAATTTCAGGTGCATCATTAAAAAATAAATTCAATTCTTCCTCTTGCTGCTTACGCATGATTTCAGCACCAAAATATTGTTTTAAATTATTATAGAAGGCAATGGAATGGTCATTTTGCTTTAATTCATTTTCTGCAAAAAGCACCATTACCCCAATCAGCTTTTCTTGATAATACAAAGGATAGCCTACTGCCGATTTTAACTTAGCTTTTTGTGCCAGCTTATTTCTTACGAAAGTGTGATTTAAGTCAATTTCATTCCAAACTTCATTTTCCTGATTCTGCCAAACGGTTCCTGGTAATCCTTCACCAATTTCAAATACCTTTTTAGAATTTTGGGCATAAAATGTCTGTTTATCTCCATTTTTAGCATACCAGGCGGAAAGGTGTAATTCTTTTTGATTATGGCTCATTAACCATACTTCTCCTGCTTGATATCCACCAAATTCGCTTAAAAATTTTATGCTCTCTTGAAGGATATTAGTTAAACTATCTGCTTTTTTGAAGATTTGAGAGAGCTCATATTGCAATTCTTGTTTGATTTGTTCTTGCTTAGAATAGGTTTGATCTCTGAGTGCTCCTATCATTCGTTTTGGCATTCCCTTTTCATCACGAATTAAATAGCCTACTTCCTCTACATAAGCATAATTGCCATTTGCATCTTGAAAACGATATTCATAGGACCATTTACTTTCCTCCGCATCCGCCATAAACATATCCAAATCTTGCAACACTTCCTCTAAGTCATCTGGGTGTACCCACTTTGTCCAATCTCTTAAACCAAATTTATCATCATCCAATTGGTGACCAAAAACTCGTGTTAAACTGTTACCCCAATAGAAATGGTCTTCCGCTATATTCCAATCATAAATGGCGTTATTCGTTGCTTTGTTAATGTATTTGAATCGCTCATTTATTTGCTGAATGCTCTTGATATAAGCGAAATTTTGAAGTACTATTGATATTAACCTAGCTGCTCTTTCAAAAATATTGATCTCTAAATCTTTAGGTGATTTAATTTCATCATGGTAAATCGCAAATGTGGCTATTACCTTTCCTTTTTCATTAAAAATTGGCTCTGACCAGCATGATCTAAACTCATAATTATCTCCCAAATGAGTATAACCTTGCCATCTTTCATCCTGGTGTATGTCAGTAACCACCACTTGTTTTCCTAAATAAGCAGCAGTGCCACAGGATCCTTGGTTTAAACCGATTGGAAGTTCATCAATCTCCTCTAAATATCCTTTCGGTAAATTAGGAGAACAAAGATTTTTAAGTCTTTGCTTTACTACCGACAAAATAGAGGTCTTCATTCCCTCAAATAATTGATCTATTCCATCTAAGTAGTTTTTGAGTAGTTCAAGCAGAGATTTTTCTGCTAGAATGCTTTCCTGCAATAAAGTTTTTTCAAGCTCATCGTGTTGATCATTTATAAATTCATGGGTTACATCCTTTATAGCTCCAACTGCCCGCAGTGCATTTCCTTTTTTATCCCTTAAAATGACAGCTCTATCTTCTACATGTGCATAATTGCCATTCTTTTTAAGGAATCGATAAGACTCCTGCCATTCCGATATTTTTGGGTTTTCTAAAGCATTTAAAATGCTGGATTTAAACCTTGCAAAATCATCTGGATGTACTAAAGCGTCATGTAATTCAATATTAGAAAGCTTTGGATAATTTTTAAACCCATACTTTTTAAGATAACCCTGACCTAAATACAATTCCTCTTTTGCAACATCATAATCCCAAATACTTTCAGAACCTGCTTTCATCACAAGCTCTAGTCTTTCCTTGCCTTCAATTAATTCTTTTTCAATTTTAATTCTTTCTGTAACATCCCTTGAATTAGCCACTATCCCTTGAACAGATGGCTCATCCATTAAATTAGAAATGTGCGATTCTAGCCATCTCCATTCTCCCTTATTATTTATAAATCGAAAGGGAGGCAACTGAATGTGCTTCTCATTTTCTAGCTTTTCAAATTCTTTGATGGCCCAATCTTTATCCTCAGGATGAAAAAAGTCAAAAGCATTTTTTCCAATAAACTCTTCAGGTTTTATGCCTAAAATAGTGGTGGAAGTTGGACTTACATATTTATAATTTCCTTCTAAATCTACAATAGCAATTAAATCCCCACCTTCTTGTACTAGAGATTTGAATCTGCTTTCACTTAATTTTAAATGTTCTTCCGCGGCTAATTTATCGCTTGCATCTCGCGCCACACAATTCATGAGGTTTTGTTCTTGATCCCAATGTGCAGACCAAACCACTGGAACTATATGCCCTTTTTTGTGAATATATCTATTCTCAAAATTGCGATATTGCTTTCCACTTCGGATCTCATCAGCTACTTCAGCAGTCAATTCTCTGTCCTCCTCATGAACAAAATTCATAAAAGGTTTTCCTTCTAACTCTTCTGGTTTATAGCCCCATAATTGTTCTGAGGATTTACTTACCATTTGGAAAATTCCTTCTTCATCAATGGTACAAAGCGTATCTAAAGAGCTATCCAATACTTGCTGCAATTTTTGTTGACTTCTCTTTAAGGCTAAATTTGCTGTATAGGCTTCTGTTATATTAATAGAAGTAATAAAAATGCCATTTACTTGGTTGGATTCTGTTAAAATGGGCTTGAATTTTAATTCATAGTATTTCTTTTCGCCATCTAGGGTAGCTTTCAAAATTGTTTTGGCAGGGTCCTTTTGCCAAACTTGCTTAATAATTTGATTTAATTCTTCACTTTGCTCCTGATGGGCTAGCTCTTTTAATTTTAAACCTTTCTTTAGCTTCTTTTCAAAGATTAAATCATAATGAGTCTTCATTTGGTGGTTGAAGGAAACAACTTTAAGCTCATTGTCTATATACATAAAAGCTTCATCGGTATTGCTTGTAAGTAATTCTAACTCATGAATTAAGCCTAGTCGTTGAGAAATATCAGTGCCCGTCCCAAAAATGCATCTTTCACCTTTATATTGAATTGTAGAAGCTGTAAAGAATAAAGGAATTTTCTGTTTGTCTTTTTTAGTAAGCCAAGCTTCTAGTTCAGTATATCCTTTTTCTAATACCTCTTTAATATGGAAAGCTACTTTTACTTTTTCCTCACCAGTATAAAAATCTATAGGTTTAATTTCTGCGATTTCATCATGGCTATAGCCCGTAATATCTTCTAGTTGTTTGTTCCATAAAAGATGTTGCTGCTTTTCATTAAATAAGAAAAAGGCTGCGGGAAGATTTTGAATAATGTCTTTAGTGAGAGAATGCTGTTCAATTAACTGGTTTTGAGTGTTTACGAAATCTGAAATATCTTGAAAAACACCGATGAGTTTAACCGGATTTCCTTTTTCATCTTTAAAAATATTGGCTTTGGAGCGAACATAAATACTATTCCCAGCCTTTGTAATTAATCGCTTTTCTATGAAATATTCGGTATCATTTTGGAGCACCTCTTCCATGAGGGCTGTTGCTCTTTCTCTATCTTCTGGATGAATTACTTCTAATCCCTTTTCAAAAGTGACTTCAAATTCCTGGGGTTGGTAGCCTAGCATTTGAAACACACCATCCGACCATGTTAATTTGCTTTTGGTAACATCTAATTCCCAGCTTCCCATCTTTGATAAAGACTCCATTTGAGTCAATAACATTCTAGCCTCTAAATTTGGATGATTATCAGTATTTGAATTGTTTTTAGCCATAAAAAAATAAGCAAGATATAAAAAGGTATTTATGCCATTCAATATACTAAAAAAACTATAAATTAATAGTGCTTAATTATTGGTTTTGGATTGAAGCAGAGTGGTTTAATTTTCTAGAGAAGAGAATTTTTGACAAATCTAGCGTATGGTATGAATGAATTAGAAAAATGAAAAGGTCTGAATACTAAAAAAGCTACCTCTCTAGAAGTAGCTTTGTGGAGCATATCGGAGTCGAACCGATGACCTCTACGCTGCCAGCGTAGCGCTCTAGCCAGCTGAGCTAATGCCCCAAATTATGAATAGACAGTTGACAATTGACAGTAGACAAGAATCAACGGCTTGCAAAGCTATACAAAAAATCCATTTCTAAAAATACCTCCTGGCTTTCCTGAATTTCTTTTTATAATAATCTGTGTAGATATTAGCTTCCACCACGCCTACACTTGATGAAGCATGTATGAATCGCACATCATTTTTGCCTCTCACTTCTGTTACTAATCCTGCGTGGGTAATTTTTCTTCTTCTTTTCCCCATGGCAAAAAAGACTACATCTCCTTTTTCAAGCTTTCTAAATTTTACTTTTTTTCCTACTTTAGCCTGATCTCTGGAAACTCTCGGAATATTGACATCACCAGCCTTAAAACTCACGTATAATAATCCAGAACAATCCATTCCAGATCTGTTTACGCCCCCCCATTTATAAGGTGTACCTGTGTAAGAGCGTGCAGTTTCTATAATTATATCCAGTCTTCTCTCCCTTACCTTTCTCTTTTTACCTGCTGCAC
>QNXU01000011.1 GCA_003973485.1 Bacteroidota bacterium
AAGGCGTCCTTTTATTAAACGCAACGCTGACGGTAGCAGCAAAGTCTCCGGGTTCTCATCAGAAAAAAGGTTGGGAGGAGTTTACGGATGCAGTTATTCAACAGCTTTCCGATGAAAAGGAAAATCTAGTATTTATTTTATGGGGTGCTTATGCTCAGAAAAAAGGAGCTGTAATTGATAGAAACAAACATTTTATAATTGAATCTCCACATCCATCGCCTTTTGCGGCTCATAGAGGTTTTTTTGGTTCAAAGCCCTTTAGTAAATGTAATGAGTTTTTGAAATCTAAAAATAAAGAACCAATTGAATGGTAATTAGCTAATATAATTGGATAGCCAAAATGTAAATTACTCAACTAGTTGCAAATCAGTTGTTTCAGAATTTTGATTTATTGTTTGATCCATTTCAATACTAATCTTTACACCATTTTTCTGTAAAGTTTCTAAGGTGTTTTTTAGTTCTTCTGCCTCTTCTTCTCCTGAAGCTTCAAAAGTTATTCCTCGCATCCATAAATATTTTAATTGATTTAGATTTACCAATTCAGGAGGGAATTTATGTATTTCATTAAAAGAAATATCTAAATCTTGAAGCTTTTTAAAATTTAAGATAAACTCTGGAAAACCTTGAAAATAATTTTTATGAATATGAAAATCAGTTATTTGCTTTAAGTTGGCAATACTTTCAGGTAAATATGAAATCCTATTATGGTGAATATAAAACTCTTTTAAAGATTTTAATTCCCCAATGCTTTCGGGTATGCTATAAAATCTATTATGAGCCACGTATAATCTTTCTAAATTTTTCAGATTCCCTAATTCCTCTGGGATAATTTCAATTTCATTGTAGTAGAGGTCTAGTTCTTTTAATTTTTTCAAATTGAAAATAAATGTAGGCAGGCTGTCCAAATCATTTTTATAAAAAGAAAGTACTTCTAAATTCGTTAAGCTTCCTAATGAAGGGTGAATCAAATCGCTTTTAATATCATTTTCAGCAAATTGTAAATCCACCAAATCTTTTAACAAGCCGATTTCTTTAGGAATAGTGGTTAAGTTGTTGAAAGATAAGACTATATATTTCAAGTTTTGTACCGTATCTTCTGCTAAATTTTTTAAGTCGATATTATTTCTGGATAAATTCAGATGTTCAAGCTGTTCAAGCTTTTCAAGATGGAACTTAGCATCTTTGCGGAAGTCATTTCTAGCAAAATCAATTTCCTTTACATTTTCAAGTTTATGGAATTTTTTGGGAATAGGAGAGTAGGGGCTATCTCGGTAAACAAGTTCAGAGACTTTTGTATTTTTTGAAAATTTTAATTGTTTATTGGGTGCATGATTATATATGCGGAAAGTTTCTAA
Organism: Bacteroidota bacterium; assembly: GCA_003973485.1. GTDB lineage: Bacteria > Bacteroidota > Bacteroidia > Cytophagales > Cyclobacteriaceae > Marivirga. Next base: position 1,356 of record QNXU01000011.1, read on the forward strand.
ACTGTCTAATTTAAAAAGTGACCAGTTTAATAACCATGGTATTTTTTTTACTGAAGTATTAACTAACTCAATTTCATTGAGGTTTTTGCATCTTAATATTTTAAAAATGGGTAATCTTTTTAAATCTCTTCCTTCGAAAGATATATGTGTTATGGTGTCATATTTGTCCGTATTGTTTAATTGTTTCCCAGTGGTATAATCTTCACTTTGTTCACGAATGTAATATTCAAATTTTTGAATTTGTTTTTGTAGGGTATATGCAGAATCATAATCAATAAAATTTTCTTTTTCTTGATAACTGCTATCCACTAATTCTCTAAATAATAACCCATTTCTTACTGTATACTGGTATCCTTTAGTCATAATCATTCTGTAATGATTAAAATCAATAGAATCTTGTTTATTATAAAATTTATATGATTTTTGGCTATAAGAAATCTGACTTAAAACTATTAAGGAGATTGTGAGAATTGTTAATTTTTTCATAATTCCATTGATTTAAAACTAAATATATAGTATTAAATCAATAGTAGCAAATTAATTATTATTTTCTTTTAAGAGGGGATAATCTTGATAAGCGTAAAAAACCTATAATAAAGCTATCAAAATCCATTAAATTAACCTATTTTTGACCTTTTGGTAAAAACACTATGAGTACAGAAAAAGATAATAAGAACAAAGATTATTCAGCGGGTAATATTACCGTATTAGAAGGTTTAGAAGCAGTTAGAAAAAGACCAGCCATGTATATTGGTGATGTTGGGGTTAAAGGTCTTCATCACATGATATGGGAAGTGGTCGATAACTCAATTGATGAAGCCATGGCAGGGCACTGTACCTCCATTTCTGTAGAAATTAATGAGGATAACTCAGTTACGGTAATGGATGATGGTCGTGGTATTCCTGTGGATATTCACGAAAAAGAAGGTCGTTCTGCATTAGAAGTTGTAATGACCGTACTTCACGCTGGTGGTAAATTCGATAAAGATTCTTATAAAGTTTCTGGTGGTTTGCATGGTGTAGGGGTTTCTTGTGTGAATGCTTTATCCACTATGCTAAAGGCAACTGTTTATAGCCGCGATGGTAAAATTTACGAGCAAGAATATTCTGAAGGTTTTCCAAAAGCACCTGTAAAACCCGTAGGGGAAACAGATATTACCGGTACTAAAATCCAGTTTAAGCCAGATGCTTCCATTTTCATGGAAACTGAATATAAATATGAGACAGTAGCTTCTCGATTGAGAGAATTGGCATATCTGAATGCTGGAATCAAAATTAAATTACAAGACCATAGAGATAAAGACGAAGACGGTAATTCTAAGGAAGAAAATTTCTTCTCAGAAGGTGGTCTTTTAGAATTTGTTGAGTATTTGGATGTAAGCCGCGAGAAATTAATTCCTCAGCCTATTTACATGGAGGGAGAAAAAAATGGCGTTCCAGTTCAGGTAGCTTTAAATTATAATACATCCTACAGTGAAAATGTGGTTTCTTATGTGAATAACATTAATACTATTGAAGGTGGTACTCACGTATCTGGTTTCAGAAGAGCTTTAACTCGAACGTTAAAAAGCTATGCTGATAAATCAGGACTTTTAGAAAAACAAAAAGTAGAAATAACAGGAGATGATTTCCGTGAAGGGTTAACCGCAATTATTTCCGTAAAAGTTGCAGAGCCTCAGTTTGAAGGGCAAACTAAGACCAAATTAGGAAATTCAGATGTTATGGGAGCTGTTGAAAGCTGTGTATCTGAAACCTTGCAATATTTCTTGGAGGAAAATCCTAAGGCTGCAAAAACCATCGTACAGAAAGTAATTTTAGCAGCTCAAGCAAGAAATGCTGCTAAGAAAGCTCGTGAGATGGTGCAGCGAAAGAATGTGATGTCTGGATCTGGATTACCTGGTAAATTAGCCGATTGTTCAGAGAAAGACCCGGCAATTTGTGAATTGTATCTAGTTGAGGGAGATTCAGCGGGTGGTTCTGCAAAGCAAGGACGTGACCGTAATTTCCAAGCTATTCTCCCTTTGAAAGGTAAAATCTTGAATGTTGAAAAAGCACAAGAACATAAGATTTACGATAATGACGAAATCAAAAATATTCTTACTGCATTAGGAGTTCGTTTTGGAACTGAGGATGATGAAAAAGCCCTTAATCTAGAAAAATTAAGATATCATAAGATTGTGATTATGACCGATGCTGATGTGGATGGGTCTCACATTCGAACGCTTATTTTGACCTTGTTCTTCCGTTATATGCGTGAGTTAATTGACAAAGGTTATGTGTATATTGCACAACCACCTTTGTATTTAATCAAAAGAGGTAAAACAGAACGATATGTCTTTACAGAAGACGAAAGGGTAGAAGTGGTGAAAGAAATTTCACCTGATGGAACAGAAGGTGCGGTTCATTTGCAGCGATATAAAGGTTTAGGTGAAATGAACCCTGAACAATTATGGAATACTACTATGGATCCTAAAACTAGAAAAATGAAGCAAGTTTCTGTTGAATCAGCAGCTGAAGCTGATCATTTGTTTAGTATGCTAATGGGAGATGAGGTTCCACCAAGAAGGGATTTTATTGAGAAAAATGCGAAATATGCTAAAATTGATATTTAAACATTTTAAATAAATCATGATTATTAAAGCCTGAGCACAATGTTCAGGCTTTTTTGTTCCTAAAATAAAATTGTTATGATTAATACTGCCGACCGAATAAATTCTGTAGAAGAATATTATTTCAGTACAAAGCTTCAGGAAGTTCGAAAACTGGAAAATGAAGGCATTCCTGTGATAAACCTAGGAATTGGCAGTCCTGATTTAGTTCCACATCAAAGTGTGATTCAGGCTTTAAAAAATGCTGTAATCAGACCAGACATGCATGCTTACCAATCCTATAGAGGTATTCCCGAATTGAGAAAGGCAATTGCTGAATATTATAATCGATACTTTAAGGTTGAGCTCAATTCAGAATCAGAAATTTTGCCATTAGTGGGCTCAAAAGAAGGCATAATGCACATAACACAAGCATTTGTTGATGCTGGGGATAGAGTTTTGGTTCCAAATCCTGGATATCCAGCTTATGAGGCCGTCTCTAATTTAGTTCAGGCCGAAATCAATTATTACAATTTAGCAGAAGAAAATAATTGGCAACTGGATATAGCTTCAATTGAAAAAATGGATTTGAATAGAGTAAAACTGTTTTGGCTCAATTCGCCTAATATGCCAACAGGAGTTCAATATCCTAAGCAAACACTTGAGAGATTAGTAATTTTAGCCAAGAAGCATCAATTTTTAATTGTAAATGATAATCCCTATTCTATGATTTTAAATAAAGATTATCAAAGCATTTTATCAATTGACGGAGCTTCCGAATTAGCTATCGAACTCAATTCGTTAAGTAAATCTCACAATATGGCGGGATGGAGAATTGGTTGGTGTGCAGGTAGAAAGGACTTTATTGATGCTGTTCTAAAAGTGAAAAGTAATATGGATAGTGGAATGTTTAAACCATTGCAGCTAGCAGCTTCTGAAGCCTTAAAATTGGGAGAAGACTGGTTTTTTAGTTTAAATGCAGTTTATCAAAATAGAAGAAAATTAGCGGAGAAAATTTTGAATATATTAGGTTGTTCATTTGATGAAAATCAGCAAGGATTATTTTTGTGGGCAAAATTACCAGCTAATATTTCTTCCTCTGAGGAATTGGTTGATCATTTGCTTTATGAATATAAAGTCTTTCTAAGTCCGGGCTTTATATTTGGAACACAAGGGCAGGGGTATGTTCGAATATCTTTGTGTGCTAATGAAAATCAGTTTAAGATTGCCCTAGATCGCATTCAAAAGTATCATAAATGAAACAGCATATTAATAATTTAAGCATTTTCGGATTGGGTTTAATTGGTGGAAGCTTTGCTTTAGCGGTAAAGAATAAATTTCCAGGTATTAAGATTTATGGAGTGGATCAAAATGCGAATCATGCCCAAAAGGCTTTAGAATTAAATATAATTGATGAAATAAAATCAGCTGATGATAAAATAGTGCTTGCCTCCGATTTAATCATTTTAGCCATTCCTGTAAGCGCTATTTATGTAATACTTCCTGAATTATTATCTAAAATTTCTAATAAAACTGTGGTAATTGATACTGGATCAACCAAATCAAGTATTTGTGAAAGTGTTACCAAACATCCGAATAGAACACAATTTGTAGCCGCACACCCCATTGCAGGAACAGAATATTCGGGGCCAGAAGCCGCTTTTCCTAAGCTTTTTGAAGGAAAGAAAAATATTATCTGTGAGTTTGAACTATCTAGCAATCTTGCAAAGAAATATGCCAATTGGTTATTTGAGACAGCTGGAATGAACAACATTTTTATGGATACTGAAAACCATGACAAACATCTGGCTTACGTTTCTCATTTATCGCATATTAGTTCTTTTATGTTAGGCTTAACGGTTTTAAATATCGAAAAAGATGAAAAGAACATTCTCAATTTGGCCGGTAGTGGCTTTGCTAGCACCGTTCGCTTAGCCAAAAGCTCTCCTGATATGTGGGCACCTATATTTAAGCAAAATAAAACACATCTTAACAAGGCTTTAGATGAGTATATTCTGCAATTAAAGGTTTTTAGAGAAAATTTAGAGGCTGGAAATATAGATGAATTGAAATCGCTGATGTTAAAGGCTAATCAAATTAGGAAGGTGCTTGATTGAAAAGAGTTTAATTTTTTTAGTTTGAATTTTAGATTTCCTCTAGAGATTGCTTATACATATTATAAAATAATAAGGGTAGAAAGGTAAAAGCCAATACTGTAAATGAAATTAATAAAGTGATGTTGGCGAAATAATGATTATTAAATCGCAACCATGTAGAAATCACAAAAATAACAACAGCTGATTGACCAAATAACCATTGAAATAGCAATCTATTTTTAGTTAGTTTATGCTCACGCCATTTAAAGAAAAAAATCAAAGGTAAACATATCAGCCCAGCGATGGTTTCTCCTATGTATATTAAAATATTAGAGAAGGGTAGCTTCAACATTGAAAAGAATGTTCCTATCATAAATATAAAGCTAAATAAGTAGGCTGATATGTTTATTATTTTCCTCATATTGTTTAATTAGTGAAAGCCTCTTCTTGACTGGATTTAAACATTCTGAAAAAAAGAAAAGGAAGAAATAGGATGCCAAATATCAGTAACCCCAATCCTAATAGCACCATTGCTCCAGGTAAATGGAGTATTTTAAAACTACTGCCTACTAAAATTAGCATTAAGCTTAAAGTTCCAAATACCCATTTAAGTTTTTCGGACATCACTTTAAAAACCTTATCCTTGAATTTATTGAATAGTAATAAAGGCAAGAAAATAAACGAAATTCCCATCAATCCTGAGAATAACATAACGTTAGCGCCAGGGAAATGCATTACTTTAAAAAATGCTCCTGCAGTGGTCGATAGGGCAAATAAATAGCCCGCAATGTAAGTGAACTGTTTCATAAGTATTAGTTTTTTATGGTTTAATAAAAAGAAAGTTTCAAGTTGTATTTCTTCAAATCCATTGGGGGTGGTTTGTTGATAGGCGTAAGTATAGGCTTCTTCAAATGAACTCCCTCTCTGCATTTCATTCTCTACCAAACAACAAAAGTGGTCAATTAAATCGTCCTGAATTTCTTTTTCAACAATTCCACTTTGTTTAATTTTCTGACTTATGAATGAAAATTGGGCATCGGTAATCATAGTGCAGGAGAGGTTTTGTTATCTGTAAATACTATTTTATTCAATGTCTCCATGAAGTCTTCCAACTCTTTCACTACCACTTGCTTTTCTCCTTTTCCTTTTGGAGTAAGTGTGTAGTATTTACGGATTCTCTTTCCGATTTTAACCTCTTCAGTGGTCAATATTCCATCTTTTAATAATTTATGGAGCGTAGGATAAAGACTTCCATCTTTGATTAATATCTTTCCTTCAGAAATTTCCTTAACCTTTTGGCAAATTTCATAGCCGTACATTTTTCCGTTTTCTTCAAGGAGTTTTAAAATGATAACTCCTAGCGTGCCTTTTAATAATTCTTTAGAATACATAGTTCAAAAATACATCAAATAATGATGTATCAAAATAAAATGATTATTTTTTTATTTGAATATTTCCTTTTGAGCTATTTAGGGCTTGCTTAAAAACAGATTAAATAACAAAAAAGAATTTCCTATCTATATTGGCAGTGATTATAGTATAATAGTTTTTCAGCAAGTGCAAGCCTTTTTGAAGGAAAAGTCCGTATTGTTTGCACTTGAAAATCAATATTTTG
>QNXU01000049.1 GCA_003973485.1 Bacteroidota bacterium
AAAACAAAAGGTATCAGGACAATTTAGATCTGAATCCGGTGCACGTTCTTTCGCAATTATCAGGTCTGTAATAGATACCATTATCAAAAGAAACAAGAACATATTTGATTGCTTGGCTATTACTGCTAATTTGGTACCTGAGTAGTTACTCGATATTTAAGTCATCGGCAAAACGAATTGTATCTTTTTGACCATCAACATTTCCATAATTATTAGCAGAGTTATCAGCATATTGCCATTCAAAACCTGCATCCCATTGCCAATTAATAGCTTCTAAATTCATATCATAAGTCCACTGGTGGCGCAATGCAACTTCTCTATTTTGATCTTCTTTATAATCCAAAATAAATGGATTTTGAAACCAGGTATAAGTGCCCGCAATATGAGTAGATTGACTTAAGTTTTCGCCAAAAAAACTAGTGTAGCCCACTCCATAGAAAACGGTTCTTTGGTCAATTGAAGAATTTTGAGGCTCGCTTCCTGCACGAGCCTGAGTTGGATCTTCCGCAAATTGCTCAGCCGTTAATCCACCGGGGATTTCATAAAATAAATCATTGTATAAAACGTGAAAATCCAACTGGTGATTTTCATTGATTTGATAGCGCGAAGAAAGTTGATAATTCTGTCTGTCTAGTGCATTGTGGTCACGATAACCATCATTTTGTTGGTGGTCAACAGCATAAAAAGTTTTCCATTTTCCTGTTTCAATTTGTCCTTTAACTCCAACATTCAATTGATTAAAACTTCCTCCTGAAACTTGAATTTGTAACGGGCTTTCTTGCTTCGATGGGAAATTGTTGATTTGCATCACTCCACCCAAACCTGCACCAAATAAACTGCCTGCAGGTCCTTTCACTACTTCCAATTCTTGCATTTGGGTATTACTTAATAAATTCAAAGCTGTAGAACCATTGGCTTCTGTGAAAGGCAAGCCATTCCAATACACTTTTACATCTCGAACACCAAAAGGAGAACGAATTGAACTTCCTCTAATACTAACTCTATAACTAGCAATGGCTCTTTGCTCCAAATTAACACCAGGCAATGTGTTCCATGCCATTACTGGATCATTAGGTGAGAAATTGTCTAATTCCTTTGGGCTCAAATAGGCTATAGGTGCAGATTGTTTATTGATTTGCTCTCCTTTGCTAAAGCCGGTTACAGTTACCACTTCCAAAATGGAATCGTTTTTGATTTCTTGTGCCCTACTAAAGCTAACTAAGTTAAGAAAACAGGCAAAAACAACTAAAAATTTATGCATGAAGTTTAATAAAAGTGTTGTGATATATTTTTACAACAGTGCAAAAGAAAAAGGGTTTTGATTATTGGGTTTACCAACTTCCGCCAGCACCTCCGCCTCCGGTCATTCCGCCACCGAAGCCGCCAAAACCACCGCCTCCGCCACCGAAGCTTCCGCCTCCAGAATTAAAGTCGCCAAAAGTACCGCCATGGCCTCTATTACTACCACCCAAAAGCATCATCAAAGTAATCATATCTAAACTTCCACCACCCATGTGGTGATTTCTAACTCTTCTTATGCGAGAAATGATAGTAATAATGATAAAGAAAAATATTAAGAATGCACCTAAGCCGATTCCCTTTCCTGCATCATTATTAGCGATTTTATCTGCTGTGTATTTTCCAGCTGCTAGATCAAAAATAATGGTTGTGGCATCATCCAAACCTTTATAGTAATTGTCATTTCGGAAAGCAGGTTTCATGTATTCATTGATGATAGTACTGGCTGCACCATCTGGGACTACATCTTCCAATCCATAGCCTGTATTGATAAACATTTTGCGGTCTTGCATGGCCACCGTAATCAGTAATCCATTATCTTTATCAGCCTGACCAATTTTCCATTTATCGAATACTTCCACACCAAATTGATTAGGGTCATATTGTCCATAAGTGGGCACAATTAAGATCACTACCTGAGTGGAAGTACTGTCATTATAAGCTCTTAATTTCCTTTCTAATTGCTGCTGCTCACCACTATTTAAAGTATTCGTTAAATCATTCACCAACTTTGGCGGATTGGGTCTTGGTGGGATTTCATCTTGCGCAAAAATAGTAGTTGCTAAGAATAATGCTATGATGGAAAAGTAGATGTTTTTCATGCTGTTAGTTTACTGAATTTAAAGGCTCTAAGTTACAATTGAAAGATTGTTTTAGAGAATTTTTTACCTATATTTAATACTAATATAATTAGCGATAAACTAATTAAATTAGTATTTTTACTTTTGTGAATTCATCTCAAAACATAAAAGGCAGAGGCGCACAGCAACATTTATCCAATTCATTTTCCAAACAAGAATTTACTACCGAATGGGATGAGGGAGTGGATGAATATACGCATTTAGATAGACCCACTACCCAAATATTTTACGAAAACCCTAAAAAAATCATCAATAAAGTCAGCAGTCCAGATGTGGGCATGGATTATTCCATAAATCCTTATCAGGGATGTGAACATGGCTGTGTGTATTGCTATGCCCGCAATTCCCATGAATATTGGGGCTGGGATGCAGGATTGGATTTTGAATCAAAAATAATTGTCAAAAAGAATGCAGCAGAATTGCTCGAAAAAGAACTTCTAAATCCTAGATGGAAAGTGAAACCCATAGTACTTACGGGCAATACGGATTGCTATCAACCATTAGAAAGAAAGCTGAGAATTACGAGAAGTCTTTTAAATGTAATGGCAAAATATCGACATCCTGTGGGAATCATTACCAAAAACACAGGCTTTTTAGAGGATTTAGACATTCTGGAAGATCTAGCAAAAGATAATTTAGTGCGAGTGATTTTATCCATCACAAGCCTGGACGAAAAATTGCGGTCGGTTTTGGAGCCCAGAACGGCCTCTTCCATAAAAAAATTGCAAGCCATTAAAATTTTGAGTGAAAAAGACATTCCTGTTTCCATCATGAATGCGCCTATTATTCCTGGCTTAAATCATACTGAAATCCCTGAGATTATTAAAATAGCAGCTGAAAATGGGGCTTCTGACGCAGGCTATACAGTGGTTCGACTAAATGGAAGAATTGCTAAAATCTTCAAAAAATGGCTGGAGAATTATTTCCCGGATCGATTTGAAAAAGTCTGGAATCAAATTGAGAATCTCCATCAGGGTAATGTAAATGATTCCAATTGGGGACAAAGAATGATAGGGAATGGTGCTGAAGCTGATATGATCAATCAACTCTTTAATATGGCTAAGAAAAAATATATGAAAGGAGGTGAAAAGATACAACTAAACACCTCTGCTTTTAGAAGAGGAGGTGCTTACTCCTTATTTTGAAGGAAATCTTTTTTATATCAAAGTAGAAATAAATTCAAACAAGCAAAGAAAACGACTTGCCAAATTAGTAGCATTAAAGCTATCTTATTCGCTGTAGGAATTTTGATAATAGCGTAAAAACTATAAATCAAAAAGGAAATAATTGCCCAGCCGATATAATTTTGAATTGGAATTTCATTGTTTTCCCAATTCCAAAAATCTAATGCCATAGCCACAGGTTCAATCATAAAATCTATCAAGACTGTTATGACAGTCGCTAAAAGAATTTTTAAGATTATATGGAGCTTGATAGGAAAAATAATAGAAGCTACACAAAATGTGATCAAAAACCAATTGATGCCTATAATCATAGGTACACCCCCAATCTGGGGGCCTAAAGTATCGGGATAGATATAGTTTCCGAATATCAATCCAAAATTTACTCCAAGATATTCCGCAATGAAACCAATTAAATAGCAAAATAGAAATCCCCATAATAAGAGCAGGCTATAGTTCTTTTGATATAAAATCAGAATCAAAAAAGAAAGGGAAAGATTGAAAGCCGTTTTCTCAACAAACCAACCTTTATATTCAGATAGAATTCCAACTATCCCAAAAAAGTAAAAGGCCGTGATGACTATTCCTCCGATAACCGGACGGGCTTTAACCTTTTCAATAATGGAAATCGAATGCGTTTTATTCATTTTACTGCTGGACTTAAATCGTCAATAATTTTAGCTGAAAGCAAGCATAGTGGAATTCCTCCACCAGGATGAACACTTCCTCCTGAAAAATAAAGGTTTTTTATCTTCTGATGAAAATTCGGATGACGTAAAAATGCTGAGTATCGATTATTAGAACTACTTCCATAAAGTGCTCCTTGAAAGGAGGAGGTTTTACTTTCAATTGTTCTAGGTTCCAGAATGCTTTCCGTTTTGATATGTCTGCTGATATCAGTTTTCAATATCCGCTCTAATTTTTGCAGTACGGATTCTTTAATTTCTGGAATTAATTTGTCCCAGTCTTGTCCGTTATTGGCTGGAACATTCACCATCACAAACCAGTTTTCCATTCCTTTTGGTGCGTCTTCTGGAGTATGCTTTGAAGTGATATTCACATAAACAGTAGGGTCTGGAGCTACTGTTTTCTTCTTAAAGATATGATTGAATTCATTGTGATAATCTTCGCTGAAGAAAATATTGTGTAATCCCAACTCCTCAAATTCTCTGGCAATCCCCCAATAAAAAATCAAGGCAGAACTGCTTCTTTCTTGATTTAAAATTGCCTCAGGTTGCTTTTCATTACTTAGTAATTTCTTATAAGTAGGATAGATATCCATATTGCTCACCACCAAATCCGCTGGAATAAATTCACCATTTAGCTTCACGCCTTTTGCTTCTTTATCTGCTACTTTTATTTCTTCCACGCCAGCATTATAGTGAAATTTCACTCCTAAACTTTCCGCTACTTTTACCAGTGTATCTGTGATTTGGTACATGCCCGTTTTAGGATAAAAAGTACCTTTATTCAATTCAAGATTGGCGATAGAAGTCAATATTCCAGGGGCTTGATAGGGATCAGATCCGTTATAAGTGGCGAATCTGTTGAACAGTTGCACTAGTTTTGGATCTTTTAGCTTGCGTTGATTCACTTGATTCATGCTCTCAAAAAGACCAAATTTATAGATATTCAATAAGGCAGGCAGAATATCTTTAGATAGAAAAGTGGAGGTTTTGTGAAGCGATTTTTCCAAAAATATGCGAGCAGATTTTTCATATTTAAATTCTGCATTTTTGATGTAATCGGTAATAACTTTAGCGGGAACATTGAATATTTTTTCCACTTCAGCTCCGAATTTCCCAGGGTCGGTATAGGCGGTTATTCTTTTACCGTCCTCCCAAAAATAGCGGCATGATTCATCTAATTTTTTATAGGGGAATTCAATATTACTGTTTTCGTTTTGCAGTTTCACTAAATCATCTACCAATTCTGGCAAAGTAAATAAGGAAGGGCCTGCATCAAATCTAAATCCATCCTGCTCAAAAACAGATAGCTTCCCGCCTGGGTAACTATTCTGTTCGTACACATCTACTTTGTAACCCTTTTTAGCCAAACGAATAGCCGTAGCTATTCCTCCTATTCCAGCTCCTATAATAATTGCGTTCATGAAATGCTTTATTCGAGATTGCCAATTTAGCTTGATTTATTGATTTTATGGAATCATAAACCAAGGAATTAATAAAGTAAAACAGCTTTTAATTCTTAAGGTTTTAGATTTCTGTTGAAATGAAGGGCGTGGAAAGGAAAAGTAAGGTTGATTATGATTTTATGGCAACGATTACTGTATAAATTAATGGCTGATTAAAAGTATAAAAATTTGCGTTAACTACCGAGGCAATCCGCAGGATTGGTTTATTAAATTAATTTTTACCTATAAGGCAATCCTGCGGATTGACGGGCACTCTACAAAGAGTTGAAGGAACAATAACCTACTAACAGTCATGATTTATGACAGGATATTATGCAGCGTTAATATTAGCTGGTCGAATGTTATTAAGTTCGTCCTGCTTGTCGTTTCGCTCTTCTTCAATATCAAAATCGTCTTGCAAACCAAGCCAAAATTTGGCAGATGTGCCGAAGTATTTTGCTAATCTTAAAGCAGTATCAGCAGTGATCTTTCTGCGTCCTTTTATAATTTCACTAATTCTGGTTTGAGGTATAAAAGTATCCTTAGCTAGTCTATATGCCGAAATTTCCATTGGTATCAAGAATTCCTCATTGAGAACTTCACCCGGGTGTATGTTGTCTAATTTTTCCATAATCTCAAATTAATGATAATCAGTTATTTCAATTTCAAAGCAATTTCCATTTTCCCATTTGAAGATTATTCTCCATTGCTTATTAACTCTAATACTGTAGAATTCATTTAAGTTTCCACCTAATTTTTCCAGCCGATTCGAAGGCGGAATTCTCAGGTCTTGTAAATCTTGAGAGTTATTAATCATTCTTAATTTTCTTCTGGCAATATTTTGGATTTCGTTTGGAAGCTTTTTGGATCTTTCACCGTTCCATATCTTCTCTGATTCTTTACTGCCAAAAGATTTTATCATAATTACTCTTTGCGTTACTAACGCTAAAGATAACTAATTAGTTTTGTATTAGGAAATGTTACTGAGGAAGAGACCGGAATTGCCCCTAACGCGAAGCTAAAATGCCTTTGCCGCACTTCGCTGATGAAAAACTAAAGTAGCGAAGCCAAACCATAACCACAATTATTAAAAGAAATAAAAAGAAGAACTATGCTGAGAATACCTTAAAACGAAATGAAGACATCAGTTTGGCTTGTGGTGAATTACCTCTTCACTTTGCTAGAAGCAGTCAGCAAATGCATTTTTAGCAAATGTTGGTAAGCGTTAATATTTTTTCTGTCTAATCGTGTTGGAATCGATAACAGTCAAATTGTGTTCAAATGAAATAGCTTTTTTACTAAGTAGCTCTTCTAAAATCTTTGCTGTCTCTAATGGTTCAGTTGGCTGAGTCCTGATGAAAATGACACCTGCTTGGGGTTTGTATCCATGCTTAAATATTAATTCACCATAATCGCTGTCATAAGTTATAATAGTTCTGTTCTCATCAATAGCAATCTGCATAACCTCTTCATCCGTAATACTAGGGTCGTCAACTCCAATCGCCTTAATGTCGTAACCTTTTGATTTGAGATAGGTGATACTGGAGAATGGCACATTCTCATTAGCTAGATACTTCAAGTTGGGTGAATTTAAGGATTAGTGTATAAAAGTCCGTCCTTTAAGCATTCTTGGATGTAAGAAAAAACAGCTTGAAGTGATTCCTGATTCATTCGAGGATAATTTTCAAGAATTTGTTGTTCCGTCCATCCTTGAGCAAGGAGTCCAATGATATGCTCAACAGATACGCGAGTTCCTTTTACTGTAGGCTTCCCAAGTAGTACAGTTTCATCAGCTATTATGTGTTTTCTCCATTCCATATTCAAAGGTACGAAATTTCTTATTTCTTCGTTCGCCCATGCTTACCAACGCTATGGCTATGATGAGTGGGGCTTAAAAAACACTAAGCTTGCCATTCGCACACAGCCACAGCAATTAATAAATTTACACATTGTGGCTGACTTTCCAAGTACCGCCAAACTTTCCTGACTGATGAGACCCCATTCATTCATAGCTAGTGTTGAACGAATCCGCCTAAGGGCGGAAGCCTGTCATTTTGTTCAGACTTCCGTAACTTAGGTTGAGTTATTCATTCATTAAATTCTAAGTTATGAAAAAAAAGTAAAACCCTAATCGAAAAAGCCTGTGAAAACGTGCCTGGCTTTGG
>QNXU01000221.1 GCA_003973485.1 Bacteroidota bacterium
TGCTTTGGTCGTTATTGAAGCTTCTAGAGATCACATTATTTGACCGCAAAATATTAGTAATCCCATCTGTAGCAAAAAGCTCAAATTCGAAGCCTATTTCATCCAACATAAATTCCTGAACCACAAACCTATACTGCTGATTTTCAATTGGTTCCAAGATTAAACTATCCTGCCAATTATTATCTAAAATGCCCTTGTATCGAATAAGACAACTGATTTGCCCTTGTCCTCCACCCAGTTGAATATCAATAGGTATTGATTCAGTTCCCGCTTGGAAGTTTTCTTGAAAATCAAGATTAGCTAAAGATAAAGTTTGAGAATTGGTGGAAACTATCACTTCAACTTCATTGGAAGGAGGCGAAATACCAGAGGAATTACCTGCACGTACTCTATATTGATATGAAATCCCTTCAGTCAAGTTAGTTATACGGGTTGGAATAGCCGAGTTAACAGTTTGCTCGGTATAACTCAAAAAATCATCATCAGAAACTTCCAAAATATAAAACTCAGCTCCAACGGAGGGATCCCAATTAGCCGTAAAAGACGTGGCCGCTACTGTAGATGCATCCCTTGCAATAGGCTGAGCAGGAATTGTCCTGAAATGAAACACATTGGAATAAGCTGAATTGCCAGATTGATTTCCGGATTTAAGTCTCACCTCATATTGCTGACCTGGATTAAGTTCTTCAATAAGAAATTCATTATCTTCTATTTCTATATTTTGATAATTATTAAAATAAGTTTGAAATCCATTATTAGATACATCCAGAAAATAACGGTCTGCCCCCTTTATACTATCCCAACCAATTAGTACAGAATTCTGTCCGATTTCAATGGCATTTTCCAAAATTGGATTTGCAGGAATGGTAATAAAGGAAGTATCACTATAATCAAATGGTGCAATCAGTCCACTGCTTCCATTTTCATTAGTAGATTGCAATCTGACAAAGTAGGTTGTTCCAGCCTGCAAATTTTCCAGTATTTGAAAAGCTACAGCTACTGGAAAATTTTCAAATACTACACTATCAGGTAAATATTCGGGACTAGTATTCACATCAATCAAATAAGATTCCGCTCCTGAGGGGCTACTCCAACTAATGGAAGCTGAATTTTGTGTAATGTTATTGATAGTATTGAATGAAGGCGCAAGAGGAATAGTTTCAATGTTTACAATATTGGAATAATTTGAACCACCTGAACTGTTAAAAGCCCTAACCCTTGCAAAATAGGTGGTGCCTGCCTGAAGATTTCTTACCGTATCTGTATTTTGAATTTTATCGACAACTTTTGGGGTTCCATCTTTTCCATAGCCTTGTAGAAATAGGTTTTCATTTGAAAAATTAAAGTCCAATGAAATTTCCAATTCATAGCCATCAAAAATTTCAGAAATTGTACCCCATTTCAAGACGGCATCATTTTGAGTGACTTCGGATAAGTAATTGGTTGTATTAAAGACAGGAGCTTCAGGTTGAGTTAATATCATTAATGTATCTGAACTTTCCGACAAACCAGATTGATTTTCGGATAATAAATATACATAGTATTCGGTTCCTGCTTCTAAACCATCAACTGTAAAGGTTGTTTCACTTTTTGATGGCTTTGCCCCATCATAAGCAGATAAAGGTATATTAAATTCCTTATCCTCAGCCACATGCAGTATGTAGTTATCGTAATTCCCAGTTACTGCGCCCCAGTTAAGCTGAAAACTGTTTTGTGTTATGGAATTCTGTGTTGCAGATTCATTTAATAATGGTGTAGCGGGTTTGGTAAGAAATGAAATTACATCACTAAAAACAGAGCTGCCAGTATTATTGTTGGCTTTAATTCTTCCGAAATATTTTGAACCAGGTGATAGGCCTTCAACCAAATCATTATTTATATCACTAATAATCGATTTTGAAGTATATCCATTAATAAATTTCGTATTATCAATGAAGGTTGAATCAGATGAAATTTGTAAAATATATTCATTGATTTCACCCGGCAATAAATTCCATTCTAAGGTTACCTCATTTTGCTTGATTTGATCATTTTGAAGAGCCTGAATAGTTGGTTTTGAGGGGAGTGTTAATATATTTTTTGCTGAAGTATATTCAGATTGACCAAATGAATTTACAGATTTAATTCTATAGTAATAGATAGTTGCAGGTTCTAAATCCCCAATTGAAATATTTCGGTTTGAGGTATTAAATTCAGAAAGAACATCAATGAAATCTTCCTCAAGAGATAATTGAATAATGTAGGAAGATGCCCAAGCCTCATCAAAACTGAAACTAAAAGAATTGGATTGAACTGTATCGATAGGATATAAAAACGGTTTACCTGGAACAAAAGAGATTTGCCATAGGTCGTTAAATCCAAGCGATGTAGCTGTTCTTCCTCCAAATAACCATAATGCATGATTATCATTTTTAAATCCCATAGCACGCTCCCTATTACCAATTGAATTAGTAGAATCACCAAATCCTTTGGTACCATAATTACTTAGATTATAATAAGGTGCAGTAGCTGCCAATTCATCAAAGTTTGCTTTTCCACCTCCAAACCAAGTCCATTCATTTGTTCTTACATCATACCTCCATAGGTCATTAAACCATTCATTTACAGCAACTCCACCAAATAACCAGAAATTGCCCACATTGTCTTTCCAATGAGTATATCCATATCTAGCTGGTGGATTATTGCTGGAATCAGGTATACCCAATATTCCATAATGACCTTCCGCATTGATACTATCAGAACCTTTCATCCAAGTCCAATTATCCGTAACTGGATTATATTTCCATAAATCATTTAAAAGGCCTAATTGAGAGGACTTATCTCTACCTTGCCCACCAAAAACCCAGAAATTGCCTTCATCATCTACCCAAGAGCCCGTATATCTTCTTGAACCAATTTCATTTTGGCTATTTTCCTCTCCTTTCACTCCATAGGAACCTGGGATATTTTGACTATTACGGCCTGAAATCCATGTCCATGATTTAGTGGACGGGTTAAATCTCCATAAATCATTATAGTATTCGAAGCTTTCATATCCGCCAAACAACCAAAAATTACCTTCTTCATCCACCCAAGAAGTAGCACTACTTCTTGCCCCGGGTGTATTATTAATATTTGAGATACCTTTAGAACCATACGTTCCTTGTACATCTGCTTGGCTGCTACCACTTTCCCAAGTATAAATTTCACCAATAGGATCATAACTCCAAAGGTCATTGAGCCAGACGATATCCCCTCCATTTCCTTCCGCAGCGATTCCACCAAAAAACCAGAGCTTTCCATCATTTGCATACCAAGAATTCCCGTGCCATCTCGATCTAGGTTTATTGGTTATGGCTCCAAGTCCTTTTGTTCCATATTCCCCTCTTGTACTGTCTGGATCTACCGAGCCTCCAAAATATGTCCAAAAGTCATTATTAGGATCATATTTCCACATATCATTCAACATTCCAAGTGCCGAATTACTATTTGGGCTCCCCCCGTAAAGCCAGAAATTTCCATCTTTGTCCGTCCAAGTATGGGCTCCGTTCCTTGCCTTAGGAAAAAGTTTTGTTCCCTCCCCAATTGATCCAATGGTACTTGTGACCGTTAAGCCAGCAGTTTGATTAATTCCATCCAACCAAGTCCATTCCTTGGTTTCAATATCATAACTCCATAAATCATTATAAGTCCCAGCTCTACCTTGCGTAAACTTATAACCACCAAACATGATTAATTTCCCTTCTTGATCTACAAATGTCTTACCATTTTCCCTTGCACCCGGAATGTTTTCAGTTGAAGGAATTCCTAATTCACCATAATTACCAGTATTTCCAGAAAAATTTGGACCACCTTCCCAAGTCCATAAATCATTTTCAAAATCATAAGACCAAAAATCATTTAATCGATCTAAAATTTGGCCATTTACATCAACCCCTAAACCTCCGAACACCCATAATTTCTCATTTTGATACCAAACTTGGGCTCCAGACCTAGCTCCAGGCTGATTGGAGGGATCAGCTATCCCTAAAACATTATAAACACCAGCTTCATCACCTTCTGCTCCGCCAGAAACCCAAGTCCATTCACCGTTCTGAGGATTATATTTCCATAAATCATTTCGATTACTATTATCGGCAGATGTTTGACCTCCAAAAAGCCAAAAATTCCCTTCGTTGTCTTTAAAAGATGAAAACCTTTTCCTTGATTCAGGAATAAAGCTTTGGTTTGCAACACCTTTCATTCCTTGGTTGCCTGGTGAATTAATAGTATCAGCACCGGCTAGCCAAGTCCAAGTATTATCCCCTATATCATAGAGCCATAAATCTCCTAAAAATCCCCTCTCACCATTTTTATCATAACCTTCACCCCCAAAAATAAAGATGGAGTCATTAGCTATCCAACCATTTGAAGCCAGTCTGGCACCCGGGCGATTATTAACATTTGTTTCCGTAAGATTGCCATATACACCACTGGCATTTACAGTATCTGTTCCGGAAATGAAATCCCATGATTGTGTTTCGAAATTATACCTTCTTAAATCTGCCGTTAGGACCTCACTGGCAAACTCATCCAATCCTTTGCCACCAAACATCCATAAATTGTCTTCCTCATCAGAAATATAGAAGGTCTGTGATTTTGATAATTGGGCATTACCATTTTTACCTGCCACCCAATTAGAATTACTACTGGGAGTTAAGCCACCATTCGAAATATCCAAAAAGGGGAAATTCCTATTGGTAAACCCAATTTTAGATATAAAATTGCTCGATCCATCATTAATGATATCCGAAAAGTTAAAGAAGGTTTCACTCTCCAAAACACCATCAATATAAATTCTTATTCTTTCATTTATGTCGCTAATATCTTTTTCAATAGAGAAAGCCACATGATGCCATTGATTGTCAGTTATATTTGCGCCACCTTTTCTCACGCCCCAAGGCCCACCTACATTATAAACATCAACTGCAATTCCACCACTTTGAATAAAGAAAGTAATACCACCCTCAGCCCAATCACTTTCACCTCCTGATGGAGACCAGGAAAATAAGGTGCCATCCTCTTCGGTTTTAAACCAAGTTTCAATTGTGTAATTGTCTTTGTAAGCGGCCAAAGATGGGATTTCAATATTATCGCCAAAACCATCGAATTTCAATGTTCCGGTAGGACTGCCTGCTGAGGGTAAGGTGGCTTCCCCAAAATTTGAAATTGTATCCTGCAAATCGAAACCCAATATATTTCCACTAAAATTATTACTTGTGTTATCTGATAACTGAGTTATCTGAGTGTTATCCCCTTCTGAAATACCATCATTAAAATCGTAATATGCGAGCAATCCAGTGGTTGCTGGGTTAACCTCTAATAAATTATCAGCTATTTCTGTTCCCGTTCTGGCCACATCCCAAATGCGAACTTGAGCGATTTCTCCTTTAAAATAGGGTTCCGATCTATTAGTAAAATTCATTAATCTCCCATGGTAGGCATTCGGTGAGCTATCCACCAAAGTATCAAAAGGAATTGGCTCGGTTACTTCTGTATAGGAAACAGCAAAGCCTCCACCTCCCGGTCCTCCCGTGGTAGATGGGTCTTCCGTATATTGAGTAAATTCTACATCAAAAAATCTATTCTCTTCTGTAAGATGCAATGAAATGGAATTGTTTAAAAAGCCTTCCGGGCTATTAAACATATTTGAATAAATTTGATAGAAAGTAAAATAGTCACTAGCTATCACATCTGCCGTTTTACCTATGGCCCAAGCTGTGTTAAAAGGTTGGTCAAATGAATTAAAGTTTGGTGTAGTAGTAAAATTGAATAAAGGATAATCGTTTTGCCTTGTTAATTTTACTCCAGGCGATAGCCTCCATTGATTCTCTATTAAATAATGATCTACTGAATCACCCCTAGAAAAGAATTTTGTTTCATATTCGGGAATTTGAGTAGATGTATTGTCACCATTCCTGATTCCTTGATTAAAGTTATAATAAGCAGTGAGGCGATCATCCGTTGCAAACACTTTCGATGCCCATTCATCCCCTATTTCATTTTCTGATTTGGCATAATTCCAAACCACTACCTCATTTATCAAACCTTTAAAATTTCCAAAATTGGAACGTCCAATCATGGTAGCCATTAAAGTGGTATCAGTATCATCAACTAAATCATCAAAATCATCTTGAATGGAATTTAGAAACTGACCGTTTAAATAAAATTTTATTGACTCTTGTACACCATCGGCATCAACTTCAACTGACATGGATATTTTTTGCCAAGTATTAGGTTCAATTTTATTTGAAATAAAATGAGTACCAAAACCATCCCGTTGATAATAAATATTACTGTTAAATATGTAAAGGCCAAAATTAGTAGTGGTTCCACCCTCATAGCAGCATGAAGAATTTAATAAAGAAATAAGCCCCTTTGCACCATTTGATTGCTCAGAATTGAAGGAAACTTCCCAAGTAAAATCGTTTTTGTATGGTATTAAACCATCAATTTGAACATAATCATCTCTTCCGTCAAAGCTCAAGGCATTTTCATTGCTTGGAATGGTATTAATTTCAATATCACCATTGAGATATTCCCAAACACCTTCATTTTGGTCATATTTCCAGAAATCGTTTAGTATTCCTGTTTTCCCATCAGCGCCATTTCCCTCTCCACCGAATATATAATAGTTCCCTTCTTCATCTTGCCATGATGCCGCATTTTGTCTGGGGCCCACATAAGTTTTCTTTAAAGAACCCGATGCATTAACAATAGTATCACCACCCATCCATTTGTAAATGGGAATTTGGCTAAGCGCATTGATACTAAGAAGCATCAAAAATATAAGGAGAAGTTTTTTCACTCTATTAAATAATTATTGCCTAAACCAGAAAGTTAAAACGAACTTATAATATATACTATTCTGAATATCAGTAGTTTACAATAACAATTTAATAAAAATACTTATACCACACTATTTTTAGGATATTGTTTTTAATCAATATTAATATTTTGATAAGTAGATTTTGGGATTAGGGGAAATAAATCTATCCAATAAACTATAGTGCAGGTTACAAAATATATCCCCTGTGGATTGTTGAATTAATATTTCTCTGACATGGTTTTGGCTCGAAACGTTGGTAAGTGAACATATAAAAACATATCCTATTTTGCATTTCTTATCATTCATAATAAAAATGGAGGGGTGCTAAATAGTGAACAGCACTCGTTTTGTTACGCATGGCACGCTAGTAGATTAGATATGGAGAAGGCAATTTTGTTGTACGAATGTTTTAAATAAAAAAACCTCTCAAATATCCTTTGAGAGGTTTTTAAGTCCTTTAAAGTGCTAATAAGTACACCCGGAGGGAGTCGAACCCCCAACCCTCGGAGCCGAAATCCGATACTCTATCCAGTTGAGCTACGGGTGCATATTAATTACTAATTAGTAATTAATAATTATAAATTAAGCTAAAGCTTCTTTAACTCTTTCTGCTGCATCTTTCAATACAATAGCAGAAGTTACTTTCAAGCCTGACTCTTCTATGATTTTCGCACCTACCAAATGGGCGTACTCTTGGAAAGCAAAAGGGTGGACGAAAAAAGGGGGTGAGATTAAAAATCTTGAGGTGATTCAAGAGGCTCATGCCCTTTATGAG
>QNXU01000423.1 GCA_003973485.1 Bacteroidota bacterium
AAGCTTTATGAAGTTTTCAATAAACTTGGTGAAAAAGATTATTCATTCGTAAATGATCTTGAAACGCAAAAGTCATTCAACCCCTTAAGGAAAATCAATCAGGAAATATTTAGTTATGCAGCCAACAAACAGCAAGAAATTGATGAACTAAAAAGAATGGCTACTTACCGAAGAGAGTTTCTTGCAGACGTTTCACACGAATTAAAAACCCCCATATTTGCTGCCCAAGGTTTTGTTTACACCCTTATAGATGGTGCAGTAAAGGATAAAAAAGTAAGAGGGAAATTCCTGAAAAAAGCGGCTAAAAGCCTAGATGGGCTAGAAATGCTTGTGAACGACTTATTAACCCTATCCCATATTGAGGCGGGAGAAATAACCATGCATTTCGAGAAAATTGATTTATTAGCTTTAGTAGAAGATGTATTTGACCAATTTGAAGGTAAGGTTGATAAAAAAAATATCAATCTACAATTTGACAAAGTATATACCAGTCCGATAAATGTTATAGCTGATTATCAGCGTATTTACCAAGTAATTGTAAATTTGATCTCCAACGCTATCAAATATTCCGATGAAAATACCGAAATTGTGGTCGGTTTTGAAATAACCCAAAAAGACGTAACCATTGCTATACAAGATCATGGTGCTGGAATTTCCCCTGAACACATTAAAAGGATTTTTGAAAGATTTTACCGAATTGACAAAAGTAGATCTAAAGAAAGAGGTGGAACAGGTTTAGGATTAGCTATTGTAAAACACATAATTGAAGCCCATGGATCTTCCGTGTCAGTTACAAGCACAGTAGGAAAAGGTTCTTTATTTAGCTTTAAACTACTTGTAGAAAAGGAACCAGAACCCTATGTTCCAATAGAAGATGAAGACGGAGAATAGGTAATTTAAATTTTAAGATGTATTACAAATCATTAAAACCTTTGATTATAACAGAATCAGAGGATTATATTTTTATTAATAAGCCACCTTTCGTTTCCACTTTAGCCGACAGAAACGATACCGTGACCATATTATCCTTAGTTAAAAAATACAACGATGATTATCAAATTTGTCATCGATTGGATAAAGAAACATCTGGTGTATTATTAGTCGCCAAAAACCCAGAAGCCTATAGAAATGCATCCATGCAATTTGAGCATAGGCAAGTAGAAAAAATCTATACTGCTATTGTAGATGGATTACATCAATTTAAGGAAGAAGAGGTTAATTTACCCTTACATACCACAGCATCTGGCTATGTAAAAATTTCCCATAGGCAAGGTAAAAATGCCAAAACCATTTTCAATACATTAGAGACTTTCAAAAAACACACCTTAGTTGCCTGCAAACCAGAAACAGGTAGAATGCATCAAATTAGAGTTCATTTGGCTTCATTAAATGCATCTATTACAGGTGATGAAACTTATGGAGGTCAAGCGCTATATTTATCTTCATTTAAGAAAAAATTTGTTAAAGGGAAGGAAAAAGAGGAACAAGCCCTTATAAAAAGATTTGCTTTACATGCCGTAAGTATAAGTTTAACGGATTTAAATGGCAATGTAATATCAGCAGAAGCACCCTACCCAAAAGACATAGAAGTTGCGCTAAAACAATTAAGAAAAAACAGCTAGTCATGTAAAATAATCAGTCCTACTTAACTAGCTATTTCTTGAGTTACTGATTTGTGCTCATCAGTGCAGGCATTTACATCTTATGATTGAGCAATATGAATAGGGAGGACTAAACTTTTATAGTTACTCAAAAAAACAAAAAAACAATTGGGAAATCAAAGCGATTTTTTCCGTAGGATGTTGTTTTTCAATTAATAAGCTTCTATCTTTGTGTCCCTTTTAGCGGATAGTTCGCCCGATCATAAATGTTTACTATCTGTAAAAAGCTAATTAATAAGGAGTTAAGAACTAACAAAAAGAAAAAATAGTGGATACGCTTAGTTACAAAACCATCTCGGCAAACAAAGCAACAGTTGAAAAAGACTGGGTTGTAGTTGATGCTGCAGGAAAAGTATTAGGTAGATTTGCCAGCGATGTAGCCAAAATTCTTCGTGGTAAAAACAAACCAAGTTTCACACCTAATGTGGACTGTGGCGATAACGTAATTGTTATCAATGCAGATAAAATCCTTATGACTGGAAAGAAATGGGATGATAGAACGTACCAGACTTACACAGGATATCCTGGTGGTCAGCGCGAAATCACCCCTCGTCAGTTGAAAGCAAAATCTTCTACATTATTAGTAGAAAGAGCTGTAAGAGGCATGTTGCCGAAAAATAGATTGGGCAGAGACTTGTTCAGAAATCTTTATGTATATGAAGGCGCTGAGCATGGTCATGAAGCACAAAAACCTAAAGTTAAAGAAATCTAAAAAATCAATAGATGGAAATTATAAACACCATTGGTAGAAGAAAAACATCTGTTGCTAGATTGTATATGCAGTCGGGCAAAGGTGCTATTACCGTTAATTCAAAAGACGTTAAGGAATACTTCCCAACTGAAATTCTTCAAGCAATCGTTAATCAACCATTTGCTACAACAAAAACTGAAGGTTCTTTCGACCTAAAAGTGAATGTTGATGGTGGTGGAGTTGCAGGTCAAGCAGAAGCAGTTCGTTTAGCAATTGCTAGAGCACTTTGCGAACTTGATCCTGAGCACAGACCAGCATTGAAAGCAGAAGGATTCCTTACTAGAGACCCTAGAATGGTTGAACGTAAGAAATACGGAAGAAGAAAGGCGAGAAGAGCATTCCAGTTCTCGAAACGTTAATTTTTACAAACAATATAAATATAAACACTTATGGCTAAGCTTGAGTACAACGACTTACTTGAAGCTGGTGTCCATTTCGGACACTTAACAAGAAAGTGGGATCCAAAAATGGCTCCTTACATTTTCATGGAGCGTAATGGCATCCACATCATTGACTTAAATAAAACATTGGCTGCTTTAGATGAAGCATGTCATGCTATCAAGAACCATGTTCGTTCTGGAAAAAAAGTTTTATTTGTTGCTACAAAAAAACAAGCACAAGATATCGTGATGGAAGAGGCAAAAAGATTAAATATGCCTTATGTAGTAGATAGATGGCAAGGTGGAATGATGACCAACTTTGCAACTATCAGAAAGTCATTAAAAAAATTGGCTAACATCGATAAGATGCAAAAAGAAGAATCATATCTTAATCTTGCAAAAAGAGAAAGATTGATGATTCAAAGAGAGAAAGAAAAAATGGAGAGAGTTTTAGGCGGTATTGCTGACTTGAACAGACTTCCATCTGCACTTTTTGTTATCGATATTAAAAGAGAGCACATCGCAATCAAAGAAGCTCAGAAATTAAATATCCCTGTTTTTGCTATGGTGGATACTAACTCTGACCCAACTCAGGTTGATTATCCAATTCCAGCTAATGATGATGCTTGGAAATCAATCAGCTTAATCTTGAAATCATTCGGAAAAGCAATTGAAGAAGGTTTAATGGAAAGAAAAGCTGAGAAAGATGATGCTAAAATGAAACAAGCAGAAGAAGAGAAAAAAGCAGTAGATACAAAAGAAGAATCTAAAAAAGCTGAATCTTCAGAAAAATCTGCTGAATAAACCTTCAAATGAACAATATTGAATAAATATGCAATTGAACATCGAACTCGTTTTGGTGTTCAATTTTTTATTCTAACCCATTCTAACATATAATATTAAAACTAAAATCAATTAAGCATGGCTATTACAGCACAAGAAGTAAAAAAGCTTAGAGAAATAACAGGTGCCGGCATGATGGATTGCAAAAAGGCATTAACTGAAGCTGATGGTGATTTCGACAAAGCCATTGAATTCTTAAGAAAAAAAGGACAGAAATTATCTGAAAAAAGAGCAGATAGAGAAACTACTGAAGGTAATGTATTCATCAAAACAAATGACGATGAAACTCAAGCTTTCTTAATTTCTTTAACTTGTGAAACTGACTTCGTTTCTAAAAATGAAGACTTCCAGAAATTTGGTCAAGATATCATTGAGAAAGTTGCTGCTGAAAAGCCAGCTGATATGGATGCATTAAAAGCAATCCCTTACGAAGACATCACTATTGGTGAGAAAGTTATTGAGATGGTAGGTAAAATCGGTGAAAAGATCGAAATCAGCCATTACGAAACTTTATCTGGTGAAAAAGTAGTTTCTTATGTTCACGCTGGAGCTAAATTAGGCGTTTTAGTTGCATTGAAAAATACTGGCGGTGTTGATGTAAAAGATGCTGGAAGAGATGTAGCAATGCAAATTGCTGCTATGAATCCAGTTGCTGTTGATAAAGATGGTGTAGATGCTACTACTATTGAAAAAGAAATAGAAATAGGGAAAGAAACAGCACGTCAAGAAGGTAAGCCTGAAGAAATGTTGGAAAAAATCGCTCAAGGTAAATTAAATAAGTTCTTCAAAGAGCATACTTTATTACCGCAAGCTTTCGTAAAAGACAACAAAACTTCTATCGCTCAATACTTAGATTCAGTTAACAAAGGAATGACAGTTACTGAATTTAAAAGAGTTGCAATTGGATAAGATTAGAATCTAGACTCTAGATATAGAAAAGCCTTTGGATTAGTTTTCAAAGGCTTTTTTTTGTGTTTTGGCACTAGTTCAAAAGTTGCTTTACAAGATCATCAGGTATTGATTTTAAATCTTCCTCATTATCAATATCTGTCAACTCTTCCAATAAAAAATAATCTAATTTAAGCCTTTTGAAATCTTGAATTGTTTCAGGAGCCACACTATCTGTACTCCATTCCTTATTTCTAAAGAGCTGAGTATGTAATTCGTTCATGCCCAATAAATAATACCCTCCATCATTGCTCGACCCTAAAACAGTATCTTGAGTTTCCAATGATGTAAAAGCCTGCTCAATAACTTTTTCGTTCAAAGCGTAGCAATCACTACCAATGATGCATACTGATTCATAATCATTGATAAAAGCCTCTTCAAAAGCTGATTGCATTTTAATACCTAAATCAGGATTTTGGTTTTGAAGGAATTTGTAAAAAGGTGGATCATTTGACCACAAATCACCTTTATCGATAAAGGAAGAATAATAAATTGCTTTATCAGCCTCTACTTTTTCAGTCACCACTTTAGTCCTTTTTAGCATATTTTTGTAGAAATTCAATGCTTTTTCATCTCCTATGGTAGCTGCTAATCTGGTTTTGCATTTCCCCAGTTCGGGATTTTTAACGAAAATTATCAGTAAACGCTTTTTATTCATAGACCTTAATTCCTTTTCCTTCTTCCAACCACTTGCTCCATCGCTTATTATATGTATGCACGCTATCTGTAATTTCTCCTTCCTGATTTACAACTTCGAAATCTGCATTTTTCCACTGGAATATTCCTCCGTACATATTACTTACATTTTTAAAACCGGCTTCTTTTAACTCCTCCCCTATTTTCTCGCTTCTGTATCCTACTGAACAGTAAACGATTATTTCCTTGTCCTTGGGTATGTTATTAACTTGAGCAATATTAAATCGATCATAATCAATAAATTGGGCATTTGGTAGATGGCTTACGCTGTATTCTTTTGCGGACCGTGTATCCAAAATCACTACATCCCCTTCATTAAGCTTTTTTTTGACTTCTTGAGGTTGAACAAGTGGGACAGTGTTTTTATAAAGGGATTGCAGTTTTTGATCATAAGTCTGCTGACCGCAAGCCATTAAAGATTGTAGAAATGATAATAACATAATATTGAGCCAAATTTTATACATATAGCCTTCTGTTGTTTTTTATTCTTTGTTTGAGTTCAAATACGATGAAAATCATCAGAGAGATGTATTCAACTGCCACTATCCCTAAATGTTCTTGAAATCCAGATTCTGAATAACCCCAATAAGTGAAAAACGCTAAGAAACTCCATAAAATAGTGAATTTGTATCCATTTAGTAATCCTAAGACCAGGATTGGCAAAACATACCAAGGATGAACTGTAGTAGCAAAGAGGAAATAAATCATATAAGTCCAAAACATTCTTTCAGGCAGTTTCATCTTTGAGGAAGCCAGGATATTGAATATAACCATTCCAGAAAATGCTAGAATTCCGAGAAGCGGACCTGCTGTTGCAATAATATTATAGCCTTTAACTGCAAAACCAATTTCTCTGATCAAATAATACAAGCTTGCATTGAATTCAAAGTTCATAAAATATAAAGAGGTACTAGTGGATATTCCTTTCAATGCATCAGAAAATAAAAAGGGTAGAAAACTGATAGCTGCCACTAAACATGCTAGAAAAACAAACTTAATGTATTGCTTCAAATTCAATTTTCTAAAAAAGCATGCGAGCAAAATAAGTGGGACGAGCTTGAAGCTGATTGCTAAGCCCATTGCTATTGCACTTTTATTGGTTCGCCTTCTTTCAAATTCATAAATTGCCCAAAGCAGAAAGAAAATCACAAAAGCTTCAAAATGAAGATTCCCACTTAATTCTAAAATCACTAAAGGATTAAAAGCATAGAAAAGCAAGGATTTTGGGTCTTTCCCATATTGCTGTAAAACTTTTGGCAACAAAATTATTGTCCCAATTTCAGCCAAAATGATAAATAATCGAATTGCAATAATACCTAAAGTGGTATTATCAAAAATTGCCCCTATTGCAAAAATCAATTGGTTAAGTGGTGGATAAATGCTGTAGTAATTTTGTGAATTGAGTTGAGAGAATAACTCTGGACTTAGAAATTTCTCTTTAGCAACCTCAGAGGGTAAAAAAGCATAGGCATCTATTCCTTCCCACCATAATTTTCCATCCCATATAAAACGGTAAACATCTTCAGATAAATTAGGAGTTAAAAGCAGTAAGAGCAATCTGAAAAGTATTCCAAAAGTGATTATTTCCTTAAGGGAAAAATCCTTTTTCTGAAAACCCAAAAACAAATAAAGCGCAAAAAGGGCTACAAATTGCCCTAGGAGCAATATACTTTCAAATCGGAAAGTAAAATAACTGATACTAATGAGTAATATACCCATCAGCAGCAAAGCCATATACTTTCCTGTAGACTTCAATTTATTTGAGTTGTGGTTTAACCGAATGATAGAAAACCATTAAAAACCCCAGCATCAACATCAAATGGAATATTATCAAACCATAATCTCCCAAGCTAATTCCTAAAAAAATTGCAAAGGCAAAATATAAGGCTAAAAATATTTCTAAGACACTTAACCAGCTGAATTGTAACTTGATGTATTGATTATCCTTCCAACTTTTGTTTTGATCTGAAATATTAAATTTTGGGGTTCTGATAAAAGCAGACTTAAATCCTAACAAACCTTCCGCCACGGCCAATGCATTGTGTAAAGACAAACCCATAGAAACTGTAATAAATAAGGGAAAGGTTTTGAAGAAATACTTCTCATGTTTTATTCCTTTCATCAAGTGCTTATTAGCAACCCAGTAGAAAATAGCAATTGAGAAAAAGCCTAAAAGGAATACACTTCCAACTTGGAACAATAGCGCTAACTCTGGATGAATACTTTTAATCCATAGCATAGGCACACTTAGCACAGCTGTAATCAAAATCGCAATAAATATTGAGCTGTTGAATAAATGAAAAAATGCATGCAGCTTATTAGAAAAC
>QNXU01000213.1 GCA_003973485.1 Bacteroidota bacterium
ACTTCGATGGACATGAACGATGAAATGGAACGATGATAGTACCCTGTATGGTACAACATATTCCAAATTGAAAATAAATCTATTTTTTAACTAAACAATAAAATCATGTATACTAAAATCTTAACAACTACTACTCTATTCTTCTTTTCACTAAGTACCATTATGCATGCGCAAAACGTGGAAAAAATGATGAAAAAAGAGAATAAGCAGCAAGAGGTATTCACTACTATTATGAATGATAGTGAGATGATGAACAAATTCATGCAACAACTCTCCAGTAACCCTGAAGCGATGAAGGCCATGCATCAGCAAATGATGCAAAACCAGGAGCACAGAAAGATGATGATGAAAGATATGATGGGAAATAGGGAGGAAGGCCAGATGATGATGCAACAGATGATGGCCAATAAAGAAAAAAAGCAGATGATGATGGAAAACATGATGGGTGACAAAGAGGGTAGAAAACAAATGATGGAGAAAATGATGGGAGATAAATCCATGAAAGACATGATGATGCAACAGTTGATGGAAAAACACCACGACCAAATGATGGAGAAAATGATGGATAATCCCGAAATGATGAAGAAGATGATGCAAAAAATGCATGACAAAGGCATGATGGACAAAAGTTCAATGATGAAGGGGAATGAAATGATGGATAAAATGAAAGATAGTGCTCAAGATCATCATTAAAAATACAATAGTACACAGTATAACAATCTTTGTATTCATTATTAAAAAGTAACACTATGAAATACTTCAAACAATCCAATAGGATGGCAGTATATTTGGCTTTGATGTCATTATTGCTTACTCAGGTCTCTTGTAGCAGCAGTCAACATATAGCTCTTGCAGCAGGTCAACACATGGACCCAACGTGCGGAATAGTTGTTAACGAGCATACGGCTATTTCTTATTCTTACCAAGGGACTATCTACTATTTTGATACAGAAGAGTGTCTTTCGGTGTTTAAGAAAAATCCAAATAAATTTATCAAGGATTCACGTGGAAACTGGAATGTAAATGCTTCACATATGGGTTGGTGGCTTCCTGCGACAGGGGGTATAATGGTGGTTGGGATGACTCTGGCTATGATTCTTGGATTAAATCATTAAAACAAACATGAAATACTACGATGTTTGGATGGACTGTATTGCTCATCTGGCTTATTAGTCTTGGGAATTCCGATATACTTGGTAAGGCAGGTAATAAAGAGTGGCACTGGACAACATCGAAAGATAGCTATGCTGAGAACGAAATCAACATGGTTGAGATTTAGGAAATAACGACTTAACTGGAGAAATGATACTGAACTCAAAAATATACAAGTCAAGTGTTTTTCCCGACAATCCTCATTTCCGGTATAGTGTGACATTGTATTAGAGTATTAAGAGTGGTCAAAAAAAAGAAACAATTAGTGTTATCGAATTTGTTAATGAAGATAAATTGCCGTAGCGAGGAGGTAATACTAGAGAGAAATAGATTTTTTAATTTAAGAAGATTTTTATGGAAATTTCAATAGCTGCAACCAAGACGTGTCCACACCGGCCAATTCTTGAAAATGAGCTTAAGCATGCACGGCTGCCATTCAAAGTAATTTACTTTGATGAGCATCCAGAACTGCTTGAAAAATATCAATTAAAACATTCCCCATTGTTGATAGTAGATGAGCAAGTAGAATCTATAGGCATGCCAGGAATGGAAAAAATAGAAGAGTTAAAAACAAGAAATGTGGACCTATCGCAAATAAGAATCCCTAAAAGGGATAATAACCACATGATCCCCAACCGTGTAAAAGCTGAGCCGGGTTTAGTAGAGGTTGATACTACGTGGGGAAGTATCCAGCCAATGCAGGTTGCACATGGTGTCCTTACAGTTGAAGAATTGAAAGTACATTATCACCAAAAAATGAATCTGCCTATTATTGATGCGCGAAAACCAGATACAAATGACGCAATAAGCATTGCTGGTTCAAAGAATATTCCTTTCGATGAAGTGGTAAAAAGAATAGATGAAATAGATAAAAATCATCCCAGTATATTTTTTTGTAATGGCCCGCAATGCCCTCAATCTTCAACAGCTATAAAGAACCTTTTGAAGGCAGGCTATCCAGCTGATAAAATTTTATATTATAGAGGAGGGATGCATGACTGGATTACATTAGGTTTACCAGTAGAGGAAATCTCTGTATAAAAATGATGAGCGAAAAAGAAGTAAGGCTCAGGCTCAACATTGACAGGCTTGTACAATCTATTTTATCAAGTGAACCTATAGAGCATGTAAAATATTTGTAATTGTTACACTAAATAAATATATAAGGTTATGATGTACGGATGGATTATTGGGGTAATACTCATTGTAGTTTTAATTGTGGCGTTGGGCAGGGGCGGTATCTTCCAAAAGAACAGCGGAGAAACTGCTGACAGTCACCATGATGATTCAGCAATGGAGACACTCAAAAACCGCTATGCCAGAGGAGAAATTGACAAAGCGGAGTTTGAAGAAAAAAAAGCAGAACTGAAAAAGACCAAATAGAAAGTGGGAAAATATAAGAAGAACAGCCTATCACTCACAGGAGCTATCTCTTTAGGTACCGGGGTGATGATTGGAGCAGCTATTTTTGCCTTGCTGGGACAAGTGGCTGAATTATCCGGTTCATTGTTTCCGATAGCTTTTCTGGTCGGAGCAATCATAGCAGGGTTTAGTGCATATGCCTATATAAAGATGTCAAATGCTTATCCTTCAGCCGGGGGTATAGCCATGTACTTAAAGAAGGCTTATGGTAAAGGTATTACCACGGCTGTAGCTGCGCTATTGATGGCTTTCGCCATGGTCATTAACCAGAGCTTGGTAGCACGTACATTCGGGTCTTATACCATGCAGTTATTTGATGGGAATCAGAACGATTTTTGGATACCCTTGCTGGGTGTGATTTTATTGGTCATCACTTTTTTGATCAATCTTGCTGGCAATAAGGTCATCGACAGAGTTTCCTTCTTCATGGCAATCATCAAGGTTGGCGGTATAGCCATTTTTGCGATTGGTGGACTTTGGGCGGCTGGTTTTTCATTTGGAGAAGCTATTCCTTCAGAAATCTCAGGTGACTATTCCGTAGGGAGTTACTTAGGTGCCCTCGCGCTTGCTATCCTGGCTTACGCAGGATTTACCACCATCACCAATAGTGGTGAAGAAATTGTTGAGCCTCACAAGAATGTAGGAAGGGCGATATGGATATCACTGATTATCTGTACCATTGTCTATTTGCTGGTCGCATTTGCGGTATCAGTCAATCTTTCCGTTCCCAAGATTATAGAG
Source organism: Bacteroidota bacterium (assembly GCA_003973485.1). Classification (GTDB taxonomy): domain Bacteria; phylum Bacteroidota; class Bacteroidia; order Cytophagales; family Cyclobacteriaceae; genus Marivirga. Next base: position 3,316 of record QNXU01000213.1, read on the forward strand.
GCAAAAGACTACTCCCTGGCTGAAGCGGCCAGGCCGGCTTTCGGAAAATATGGCCTATGGTTCACTGTTGGAATCGCCATCATTGCTACCGTATCCAGTGTTTTGGCCAACGTGTTCGCTATTTCCAGAATGACTACGATGCTTACCGAAATGAAGCTGATACCTCATAAGCATTTTGGTATGCCGGGTAACCTGCAACAGCATATGTTGACTTATACCATAGTCATCGCCATTGCACTAACCATATTTTTTGATCTCAGCAGGATTGCATCTTTAGGAGCAATTTTTTACCTTATTATGGATATTATTATACAATGGGGTGTCTTTAAACATTTACGGAAAGAAATAAAGGCTAATGGAGCCATACTTTTAGCTACTATTGTGCTTGACGTAGTTGTTTTGGCAGCCTTCATTTGGATGAAAGCACAGAGTGACATGCTACTGATTATAGTATCGGCAGTTTTGCTAACCCTGATTATCGCAGGTGAAAAGTGGTTTTTGAAAATGAGGAAATTTAAGGTGGAATCAAGTAATAACTAAAACAGAAAATCATGATGGATCAGGGAACAAATTTTGGTATGCACGGTGGAGGCTGGATGTGGCTCTTTTGGGGGCTGTTGCTGGTAGTGCTGGTGCTTTTGATTGTCTGGTTGGTAAAGCAGATACGCAAATAATTTAAACCTAAAGAGATATGAAAGAACCTTTCAGAATAAACAGAAGAAAATTCTTGGCAAAGGCTGGAGCAGGGGCTGCGGTAACCATGATATGGCCTTTCTTTTCTTCCTGTGACAGTCAATCTTCTACTACAGCAAAGCCTAAACTCAGCAAGGATTTTCAGCCTGATATAGATTTGGAACTGAAAGCGGTTCAGCGCGACTTATCTATTTTACCAGGCTCAAAAACAAAGGTGTGGGTGTATGAAGGAAAATTAATTAAGGGCAACAAAGAGGCACTCCTACCCTTGCAAGGGAGCTATCTGGGACCGATTATCAAAGTACGTAAAGGGCAGAAAGTCCGTATTCGCTTTCAAAATGACTTGCCGGAAGAGAGTATTGTCCACTGGCATGGCATGCATGTGCCGGAACGGTACGATGGCCACCCGCAAGATGTAATTGATAGTGGAGAAACATACATCTACGAATATGAAGTAATGAACCGGGCAGGCACCTATTGGTTTCATCCCCATCCACATGGACGCACCGGTCCACAGGTGTATAATGGTCTGGCAGGCCTTCTACTGGTCACCGATGAGGAAGAACAGCAACTCAACTTACCGCAAGGGGAGTTTGATCTTCCGGTCGTGATCCAAGACCGAACTTTTGATGATAATAATCAACTGGTCTATCTTGAAAATGGCCAGATGGGCCGCATGACTGGGTTTTTAGGAAACCGGATACTGATTAATGGCAGACCTGAACAAAGGTTAAACCTGAAAGCAGGTTGCAAATACAGGTTGAGGTTACTGAACGGGTCAAACTCAAGGATCTACAAACTGGCCTGGGAAGATGGAAGTCCAGTGACTGTTTTTGGCATGGACGGAAGCTTGTTAAATGCACCCAAAGAATTATCCTATCTCATGCTCGGCCCGGCAAAAAGGGCGGACGTTTGGCTGGACTTGACCAACAAACCCGAAGGCACTGAATTGACCATGAAAAACACATCTTTCCCTCTTGAGTTAATGTCTGGTGGAATGATGGGCAATGGAGGAATGATGGAAGGTGCTAAAAGTGTCCTGCCACAAGGTAGCGAATATCCTGTGTTTACCGTGCTTGCCAATGCTTCGGGGAGTAATGATTATACCTTACCGCGGCAATTAGCTCAGCCGGATTACATTGACCCCTCAACAGCTAGAAATCTAAACGCCCCGCGGCAATTTACCTTCGCGATGGGCCACATGGAATGGACGATTAACGGACGTACCTGGGAAACGACTGAAGTAGCTGATGAAGAAATCGTCAAGCTTGGAAGCATTGAAGTTTGGGAACTGATCAATGGCGGAGGTATGATGGACAATGATGACGATGGTGGCGGCATGATGGATGGTCACGGCACGATGGATAATGGGGGCATGATGAGAGGTGACGATGGTATGATGAGCGGGGGAGGAATGATGGGCAATATGATGCAGATGCCCCACCCGATCCATATTCACCAGGTGCAGTTCAATATTTTAGAAAGAAATGTCACTGATGTAGATCCCCAATTATGGGATGCCGTAAAAGATGGTTTTGTTGATGAAGGCTGGCACGATACCGTTTTGTTGATGCCGGGGATGAGTGCCAAAGTTATCATGCAGTTCAAAGATTTTAAAGGCTTGTTTGTATACCACTGCCACAATCTGGAGCATGAGGACATGGGAATGATGCGAAATTTTAAAATAGTGTAAGTAATGGATAATCTAAGCTTTGGTATTTTTGTTGTGCCGATTATTACGTTAACGTTGATTATAATGTTATATATCCATTTTTTCAGGAAGGCAGCAGATAAGCGTAATTATCAGTATTTCGTAGCTAGAACATCTGTTGTAGCTTTTGTGCTAAATTTTGGCTGGGAGGTAGCTCACGGATTTTTGTATGAAAATTTTCAATACGATCTTGAACACGTTTCTTTTTGTGCATTGGCCTCAATAGCGGATGTGCTCATGGTTCTGGTTTTACTCTTCTTATTCGGACTTATATACAACAACGTTTATTGGATCAGACGTTTAAAATTTACCAGAACTTTACTATTAGTACTTGTAGGGTTTCTAGGGGCTATTTTAGGTGAGTTTTGGCATACATGGCGAGGAGATTGGTCATATGCTGATACGATGCCAATGCTTCCTCTCATAGAAGTTGGCCTTTCACCAGTCCTACAATTTTCTATTTTACCGTTGATCATATTTCTCATAAGCAGAAGAAAAATATGAATGGGGTAGTATACTACTATTTTAGACTTTTAATTATGAAGCACGAAAAACAAGCAAAATTAAATAAAGTAAAAGGACAAATTGGCTATGCCATGATGTGGTTTTTTTTAGCTGGATTAATTGAAACACTTATGTATTTAGGTAAAATTGAAATGTTTATCTACCATATCGTTGCTTTAGCTCTATCTGCTGTCGGGTGTTTTAAAGTTTTCAAAGGATTTGAGAATTATAAGCATTACAAAAATGAAGGTAAATAAGAAAATTTTTACCTGTAAGCTAATTTCGAATAATCATCCGTTTAACCATTTAATGTTATGAAAAATACGAGATCATAGCTCGAAAAAAAGGCCAAAAGGAAGGGATTGAAGTGCTTCGTTTGATTCAAAAAGTTTACCTGAATAATGAAATTATTGTGGCCTAAAGCTATTTTATAAAATTTCAATAAAGACAATCAAATCATGGGAATTATGAATGATATATTAGATCTGTAGGGAGAATCCTCAAAAACTGCAATTGGGTTTTTCTGGAAATCAGGCTGGGCTTTTGTGTTAGGATATATAATAAGCTCAATGATTCAGGCCTTTGTTCCAAAGAAGAAATTGACTCAGCAAATGGGTAAAGGAAATGTTAAAAGTATTTCACTCTCTACTTTGTTTGGTTCCATTTCTTCTTCCTGCTCATTTGCTGCCTTAGCAGCAGCGAGGTCTCTTTTTCAAAAAGGAGCACATTTCATAAGTACGGTCGCATTTATGTTTGCTTCCACCAATCTAGTCATTGAGCTTGGTATCCTTATATTCATTTTCTTAGGGTGGCAGTTTATAGTAGCTGAAGTAATAGGAGGACTAATTTTGATAACTATTAGTGGACTTATCATCAAGCTTACGTCCCCTAAAAAATGGATTAAAGCTGCCAGAGAGAAAGTTGAGGATGAATCTGCCGAAGAGGAGGATTTTGATTGGAAGGAAAGGATTAAGTCGAAAGAGGGCTGGTTTTTAGTGGGAAAGAAATTTGTGATGGAATGGAAATGGATTTGGAGGTTTCTATCCTAATGAAATTCACAGACTTTTCAGAGGAAAAGATTCTGCAAATCATGGATGGAGTCAAAAGGCGTGATGTTGCCTTTTTGATGAAACTCATCCCCTTGTCAGAGGAAGATGTGGTAGAGGTTTTGGATGATTGGGAGAAAGGGCAGCAGGAAAAATGA
>QNXU01000185.1 GCA_003973485.1 Bacteroidota bacterium
ATATAATCCGGGCGTTCCCGACTAAAGTACGGGACAGGCTATTCCTGCGAAACCTGTCCCGTACTTTAGTCGGGAGGCAGGAATCTATTGATTTTAACCTTTGGTTAAAATATCATGGGGCTGAAAAATGGTTTTGTAGTAAAATGCTTACTATTTAATTGTTTGCTCACACTTAGTATTAAAACTTTGTTTTAATAAGACAAGATTCCTTTCTTCAAAGGAATGACGCACGGAAAATAGCAAGTGCTGAGTTTCAAAGGGGAACGCACAAAAATAGCATGTGCTGTATTTCAATATGGAACGTTCTAATTAACTTTTATAGTAAATCAATAGTATCTACCTCAATTTCTAATTCCTTAATTATTAATTACTAATTATTCACCTTTGTTGTTAGTTATAGAGCTTTCCCGAAGAATACGGTACAACTTACCTTTTTCTATTTATCATCGTAGTGGAATCTGCATTGAATAATTACGCATTTTTGATCGACTCCTTTTTTCCCACTCACTTTATAAACTAATCTATGTTCGCCACTAATTCTGCGTGACCAAAAGCCTTTTAGACTATGTTTTAAAGGCTCTGGTTTTCCTATACCCGTAAAAGGGTTTTGTCTTATTGCATTTAGAAGATCTTTAATTTTTTGGACATTTGAAATATCGTTCTCAATCCAATAACTTAATTCTTCCCAAGCTTTCTTGGTAAAAACTATTGTCATTATTGAGGTATTTCTATATCTTTTTCATTGAATTCTATCAATTCGGAATTTTCCATTTGTTCAATGGATTCTCTCAAGCTATTCCTGTTGGCTTTTGTTGAAAGTAGATGTTCGGTTTCTTTTAGGGAGTTATATTCGGTTATAGACATCATCACAACACCTTCATCATCATTCTTACCTGGTAAAATTATAGTTTCAAAGGACTTGGAAACTTCCTCAAGGTATTTTGTTACATTTTTACGAAAATTTGAAATTGTTAATGTCTTCATTGAATTATCAGTGTTTACTTGCGAAAGTTTAAATTAATTAAAAAAGTTCAAATATTATTAATCTAAGTGGATTGATTATTTGTTTCAATTCATAATTCTCTAAATATTAATTTAAACTAATCCCATTTATTAATTATAGCTTTAAGACCCTCTGCTTGGATCACCCTACCATTTTTAGAATCTTCCATGGATTTATCAATTCGTTCATTAAGCGCTTCTATACTCATTGGCTCAATTTTTTCTTCAATTGATTCTGCTTTTCGTTTCTTCAAAAGTTCTTCTAAACTATTGATGATATCTTCATTCTGCAACTTCAGAAATTCTTCTATAAATGATATTTTTCGTGCTTCTATGTTCATAACTTTTAGCTTTAACCAATATTAACAAATTTACAAAAATTTAGATTCAATCATTATTATCTTTTTACACTTTTCAGTTCCACTTCTCTAATCATAATTTTTGACTCTACATTAGTTAATCAACTATACCTACCTCAATTACTAATTCTTTAATTACTAATTATTAATCTTCGTGTCTTTGCGCCTTTGTGGTTCACCCCACAGCCTTTGGCTGTCTTATTAATTTTCTTTGCGCCTTGGCGTCTTTGCGGTTAGCCCAAGAGCTTTAGCTCTTCCTTCATTTTCTTTGCGCCTTGGCGACTTTGCGGTTAGTTTTAGAGCCCACGGCTCTCCTTATTATTTCCCTTCGTGTCTTTGCGCCTTTGCGGTTAATAATCTATTTTTGTCCAATGTTATACGGCATCTTCATCATTATCCTCTCCTACTTTATCTCCATGCAGGTGATAGACCGCTTGATGCCGGTGCGAAGGACAAGAAAAAGCCAACTCCCCCTACCCAACCACAGTGCCCAGGACAATAAATTCTTAAAAAAGCTTTTTTGGTATCACCTGTTTTTGTCATTGGTGTATTATATCTATTCCGTTTTTAATAGATCAGATTCACATTTCTATTATGAGAAAGTAACAAATGGATTTAGAGGGCCTAATTGGTTTGACTTTTACGGAACTTCTACCACTTTTATTGAATGGACAGGTTATCCATTTATTAATTGGTTTGGATTTACTTATGAAGCCATGATGGCATTATTTGCCTTTTTTGGATTTTTAGGCTTTATCTATTTTTTTAAATTTTTCAGAGAACGGATAGTCTTTAGAAACAATTTATTTGGGTTTGACCTTTTACATTTATTTTTTCTTTTACCCAATCTGCATTTCTGGTCTGGATCTTTTGGAAAAGGATCATTTATATTTCTTGGTATCGGATTATTGTTTTATGGACTTAATAATATTCCCAAAAGGTATTGGGTATTAATAATCGGAGCTTTAATCACTTACCATATTCGTCCGCACATACTCTTAGTCATTTTAGCATCTTCCCTAATTGGATTTACTTTTAGTACTAAAGGCTTAGGATGGGGTGTGAAATTTGCCATGATTATTGTTGCAACCGTTGCTCTTGGATTTATATACCAAGACGTTTTAAATTTAGTGGGCTTAGAAACCGATACGCTTTTTACGGAAGGTTTAAATATGGATCATAGAGCATCAGAATTATCAAAAGCTACTTCAGGTCTAGATATTACCACTATGAGTTTACCATTGCAGGTTTTTACCTTTCTCTTTAGACCCCTCTTTTTTGATGCACCCGGTATGTTAGGGATTATCGTTTCATTTGAGAATGTCTTTCTTTTGGGAATTGCTTTGGCTTTTATTTTTAAAGGAGGAATTCTCTACATTATAAAAGGAGATTTTGCCGTTAAAACTGCTTTTTTTAGTTTTATTACGGTTTCAATTGCGCTAGCACAGATTTCAGGAAATTTAGGGATTGCAATTAGGCAGAAAAGCCAGGTGATGATATTGTTCCTCTTCGTGATCATTCAGCTATATGATGATAAGAAGAAGCAAGCTTTTAAGGCAAGAATAAGGAAAGTAAGAAGGCAAAGAGCTGAAGGATCAGCTAAAGCTGATTTGGAACCGCAAAGACGCTAAGGCGCAAAGGAAAAGCCCCCTAATCCGCCAGCTGGCGGAGAATCTGCAGCAGAACTCAGCAATCATTGATTCTTTGTAGCCGAGGTAAAATAATTCGCTAGCTGTCTGGCGTCAGATTAGAGCATCATTGCTAATTTATCCGACTCAGGCTGATCCCTTTAGGGTGAAGCAATTCATGGTAAGCTAAAGCACACTTGAGATTGCTTCGTTCCTCGCAATGACGGTAAATACTGTCCTATTCATTAAAAACTAATTATTTTTCTTAGCGCCTTTGTGACTTAGCGGTTAGTAAAAGTCTTAGGCTTTATTTAGGAGCTTTACCAAACCTTCCTTTAGTTTAAACCTAGGTTCATAACCCAATTCCTCTTTGATCAACCCAATGTCAGCTGAGCTTTTTTTGATGTCTCCTTTTCTAGCTTCTTGATAAGTGGGTTCTTGGGAATAGTGGGTTAGATTTCTAAGTACCTCAAATAATTCATTTAGGGAAGTAGTTTGCCCGCTACCTACATTAAACAAACCAAACTTTTTCTCAGATTTAGCACCCAATAATAAAGCTTGCACTACATCTTCCACATATACAAAATCGCGGATTTGTTCACCATCACCAAAGATTTGTATTGGGTCACCCTTTTGCATTCTATCCATAAAAATGGAGATTACACCTGAATAAGGCGAATCAGCTCTTTGGCCGGGGCCGAAAACATTGAAAAAACGAAAACCTATGCTTTCTATGTATTCCCACTCTTGAAAGGCTTTGGCATATTGCTCATTTAATAATTTGCTTAAACCATAAGGAGATTGTGGATTAAGAGTAGCTGTTTCTTTAATAGGCATTTGAGTTTGCTCACCATAGACAGCAGAGGAAGAGGCATAGCATAATTTTTTCACTTTAAGCCTTCGTGCCAACTCCAACATATTGATAAAGCCACTTTCATTAGTTCGGTGAGTCAAAAAAGGCATTTCAAAGGATTTAGGCACACTTACCACAGCCGCTAAATGAAAAATATAGTCCAGTTCTTGAATGGATTCTACTGAAGATGGCTTGGCTATATCTTCATTGATAAATTCTACTTCCGGCAACCCAATGATATCTTCAATATTGCCTTTAAGACCAGTGGATAAATTATCGATGATATAGAGTTTGGCTGGTTTTTCGTTAATGATGTTCTTAACCAAATGGTGGCCAATAAAGCCTGCGCCACCTGTTACTAAAACATGTTTTCCTTTTAAAAAACTATAATTCATGTGTATAAGTTTATTTTCAATTGTCACATGGAATTCAATAAATTTTATTAATCCTCGGTTGATATTTTGAGGATTCTAAAATTTATGCTCATTTCATAAAAATATTTTTTGAGAGCTAAAGCTCTTGTTAACCGCAAAGACGCCAAGACGCTAAGGAAAAGCCCCCTAGCCCCCAAAGGGGGAATGGAGCAAGCATTGAGCTTTTCAGAAGAGGTATATCCCTTCTCCAACTGCCTGCCATCAGATAAGAGCGTCATTGCGAATTTATCCGACTTAGGCTGATCCCTTTAGGGTGAAGCAATCTCTGTTTAATTAAGCGAACTATAGATTGCTTCGTTCCTCGCAATGACGGTAATTACTGACATAATCATTAATAAAAATACTTTGCGTCTTTGCGCCTTTGCGGTTAGTCACAGCCTTCCCGATGAATACGGGACAGGTTGGCTGTCCAGCACCTCTTTGTAGTAAGAAGCAAATTTTTCTGCTATGACTTCATTCCGGAACTCCTGCTGCACCAATTCAAAAGCATTTTTGACTCTTATTTTTGTCTCCTCTGGTTTTTCAATCGTTTCTTTTATGGCCTCAACAAAGCCTTCCTCATCATTTTTCTTCACCAGAATTCCTGTTTCCTCATCTATCACTACTTCCCCTACTCCTCCTACATCATAAGCTACTACAGGCGTTTGGCAAAAGAAAGCCTCTAAAACTACGCCTGGTAAGCCTTCAATTATACTGGGCAACACAAAAACATCTGATTCTCTAACGTATTGCATAGGATCAGACTGAAAGCCCATAAATTCTACTGAATCTGCTATTCCTAAAGATTCCGCTAGGTCTTCTGTCTCTTTTCGTAAAGGACCATCACCCACCAATTTTAATTTTGCATTAGGATAATCAACTAAGAACTCCTTAAAAATATTTAATAAGCCTTTATGATTCTTCTCAAAACTAAAGCCTCCTACATGGACTAATTGAACTTCTTTATTTAAAAAATCACCGCTTCCTGACGATTTTGTGTCAGGACCTCCGCTACGCTTCGGTTCTATTCCAATTGGAATTACTTTTGACTTATCTTTTGTTATTGGAAACAATTGAATTATGTCTGCCTTGGATTGGTGACTCACCGAAGCTATAGCATCAACTTTATTGTATAAAAACCCATTTAACTTTTTGACTAAAGGATTTTTGATATACAAACTCACCATGGAGGCATTACGAAAAACTATAGGTTGTTTCCATTTGAATAAAAGCCGTGATAAAATGGCATATTTTAGTGTATCGCCAGCATTAGCTTGAATGATATCAGGCTTTTCATCTTCGATGATTGTAGCCAATTTTTTAAATCCTGCATAATCTAACCAACGAACTTTAGTACTTAAATTCAAGTGAATTTGTTTTCCACTAAACTTCAACTGCCCTTCTCCATTGAATAATGAAACTAAAACCACTTCATGGCTTTGAGCTTGCAAATGATTACTTAACTGGCTGGCAAACATCTCCGCTCCGCGTAGCTGGGGTTTCTGTATGATTTGAAGAATCTTCATATTTGATCAGCAAAGCTGATTTGAACCGCAAACCTGCCTGTCGGCAGACAGGGGCGCTAAGACGCAAAGTTTTGTTGGTGAATAAGGTAAACAAATAGACCAAGGATAAGATCAGTAGGCATTTAATACTAATTCACATGTTGAAATAAAAAAATTCACTAGATTTCTATTGGTTTCTAATCAGCATTACTCCTCCATTAATTTTTAGAAATGTAGTGTTTCGCATCTACTCTATTCTTAATGAAATTTTTTTACCAAGTCCTAATTCCAAAATTCGATAAAGTGTTGAAAGTTGAATATCACTTTTCCCATTTTCAATTCTGGAAATAAAGCTTTTTTTAGTCCCAGTTTTTAATGCAAGCTGCTCTTGCGTCATTTTTGAAAGTCTCCGCTCTTCTTTGATGAGCTCACCGATGGCAAAAGACTTCGCTTTTGCTTCAAAAGCCATTCTTTTTTCATCTCCCAGTTGACCATACCTTTTTTCAAGATGTTGTTCAAATGTAGTAATTGGGCTATATTTTTTCATCTCTCTTGATTATTTTTTTCTTCAAAATATTCGGCTTTTATCTTCAATGCTTTATCAATTTCTTTTTTAGGAGTCTTTTGAGACTTCTTTTGAAAGCCATTAAAAAGCACTATCAAATTGCCTTCGTCAAAACAGCAAAATATCCTATAGATATTGCTACTGTATTCTATTCGTACTTCATACAAGCCATCATCGCCTGACATATGAGAAAAGAATTTCGCTGGAATTCTTTCCAACACCATTATCATGTAAAGGACTTCATCAATCTTGCTTTTAACTTTTTCGGGAAGCTTCTCAAAAAAGTCATTAAAATAATTTTTGTAGAAAATAAGTTTCCTTTTTTTCTCCAATTTACAAAGTTAACGAATAATGGAACAAAAGAGTTTGTTTAAGATAAAAATGATGAGATATTTTTTTAATGAGTAGGATATCGAAATTCTTTCATATTTGATCAGCTAAGCTGATTTGAACCGCAAAGTCGCAAAGCCGCAAAGGTTTTTTAAATTGATATTTGATAAGTAGTAGTTTATATTGTAGCATTTATTTGGCTTCCATGAACTATTGATTTTTTTACAATTCTTTGCGTCTTCGCGCCTTTGCGGTTAGTCACGGCCTTGGGCCGTCAATACACTTTTGTAGAAGTCTAACATCTCCTCATGGATTTTCTCGATTTGGAAATACTTATTAAACCTTTCTAAACTATGCCGCCCCATCTCTTTTCTTAATCCTGGGTTTTCTACTAACTCTTGGATTTTCTTTGCCAATTCTTGCTCGTTTCCAGCTTCAAACATCAAGGCATTTTTATCTTTTTCAACCACTTCATTTAGTACTGGGATATCAGAGCAAATAATGGGTAACTCTGCTGCTTGAGCTTCTATTAATGAGCCACCTAAGCCTTCGTATAATGAGGGAAACAAAAAAATGTCAGAAGCTTTCATAAATTGAGGAACATCAGACCTATGTCCTAAGAAATGAAAGTTGACATCAAGCTTATTTTCTTTTAAAAATGCTTTTAAAGTAGCACTTGCATTCCCTTCTCTACCTAAAAACAAAACTTCAATTTGATTCTTAATGTTATCAGGCAATAACTGCAATGCTTTAAGCGTGTGGATATGC
>QNXU01000387.1 GCA_003973485.1 Bacteroidota bacterium
AAGTCATTATAAGCTTTCCCTTTCCTTACGTTCGGGCTCATGCCGATGGAATGTAGAAGGAAATCAAAATTCCCACCTAAAATTTCTTTTGATTCAGTATATAATTTAGTGATATCTTCAACTGAAGTAGCATCAGCTGGAATTACTTCGGTATTACATTCTTTCGCTAATTCTTGAATGCCTCCCATTCTTAAAGCTACCGGGGCATTGGTCAAAACAAACTGTGCACCTTGCTCTTTTGCTTTTAAAGCTACTTTCCAGGCAATAGAGTTTTCATCTAAAGCACCTGTGATAATTCCTTTTTTTCCTGCTAATAAGTTATTCGACATAGTTTTCTGTATTGTGTTTAGGCAAAAATATAAATTTATATCCACTTAGGAAGTATTAAGCTAAAAATACCCAAGCCTTTTTAGTTTTGTGGACATTTAATTTTTTCTAAAGTTATATTTAAATATCTGAGGTTAAGCCTCAAAATAATGACTCGGGTCAAGGGGAACTTTGGAAAAGCTAATTCTTATGTTTCCCTAATTCAGTTTGAGAGTCAAAATAGATTCTCTGAGACGGATAAGCATAATGGATGTCAGGATGTTTTTGGAAAGTTTCTAAAATATCCTCCCAAATTTCATGTTGGGCCACTCTTCTTTTCTTAGGAAGGGTTAAATAGCGCATAGTCAATTTTATTCCATAGTCCTCTACAGATGTGTAAACAAAAGGAGTGAGGTTACTATAGAAAATCATAAATTTTTTAGAAGCTTCCAGTAATTTTCGCTTTGCAGAAAATGATAATTCTTCCGCATGTTCATTTACTATTTTTTCGCACAGTTGCTTAGCTTTTTTCCAATCACTGTCGAAAGTAACTCTTAAGCTAATTTCATCCCAAACGTGACTGAAACCTTGGTCGTAATTGGCTTGAGAAGCTTTGAAAATTTCCCCATTGGGAATGTGGATTATCCTTCCAGTACTCTGGTCGGCCGCTACCCAATTACCTATTTCATTAATGGTAAATTGAAAGAATCTGATATCAATAACATCTCCTGCAACTCCATTAATTTCAATTCTATCTCCCACATCAAAGGGTTTTCTGATGATAATAAAAATCCAACCAGCAATGTTCATCACAGGCGCTTGTAAGGCAATAACCAAACCTGCACCTACCAGACCTACTAGGGTGGCCAGTGATTCCACTTGTTCCACCCAAATATTGAATAGAAAGACTAAGAGAAGAAAATAGTAAGTATTATTGACACTATTTTTCCAGAAATATCGATCCTTAACCTGTTGAAATCTCCTAAAAACTATTTTTAAAGCAATCACTTTTAAGAGCACTAAAGCGAATACAGATAAAACAGTGTAAAATATTTTATATTGAAGCTCTGGGCTTAGTTGCCAATATTCTTGGAAATAAGAAATGATATCTTCGGTCATAATGCAATATAGGAAAATGAGTTTTGTTTTTAAACTATATATAAATTACCAAAGATTTCATTAGATGAGGAAAATATTATATATTATCTTTAAAACTTATTTAAATGAATTTTGATTTAAAATTGATAAATATCGTTCAATGAAATATTTTGTTTATATAATTTTTATAAGTCTTTTTTCTCTTAATGGTCATTTTTCTCTCTGTCAAAAAAATATTATTATTTACAATGAAAATATGGAGCCGATACCTTATGTAAACGTATCTATGAAGAATAAGGGGATAGGTATTCATTCTAATAAAAATGGTGAGATTGCTGTTGATAGTCGCTCCTACAAAGGTAAGTTTGTTTTTAGTAAGGCAGGGTATCAAGATACAGCAATAATAATAGATGCAAATCTAAATAAAATTGTTTTAAAAAATGCTCTAATTCATTCCGATGATTTTGGACAAATTGATGGTAAAAGAGTATTTAAACTTGGGGAAGTTCATGGTGAAAAATATGGTGTACATACTAATTCAGGTAAGCCTGAAATCTATTTGAAATATTTTAACTCTAAGGAGGGAGTTGGATACGTTATTGATAATTTAAAATTTAAGACTACCAGTGATAAAAATAATGCAAAAGTTCTTATTCGTTTATATGCAGCTAATAATAAATTGAAACCAGGAAATTATTTGTACGAAAAGGCAATAGAGGTTGATGTTAAAATAGGAGAGAGGATTAATAAAATAGACTTATCGGAATTAAACTTAAGAATGCCAAAGTATGGTTTGTATGTGGGTTTAGAAACACTTATCATTCCCGAAAATGTTTATAGTTACACAGAAAGAAATCTCTTAACTGATGAAATTTCTCAAAGAAATGAGTATATGCCAAATTATGTTCTTCACAAATACAGAGGAGATGCAAATGATAATTCTTCATCTTATATTTTTATTGGAGGAGAGTTTTATAATATGAATAATAAAGAATTAAGACTTGCAATGGAATTAAAACTTAAGAGACCTTAGTACATAATATCTCAAAACCTCTTCAAAGCCAAATCACTTACATAGTCTCCAATAGATAAAGAAGAAGTTGCAGCAGGAGAAGGAGCATTACAAACATTCACCGCATTTTTTTCTTCCAAAATCAAGAAATCATCAATTAAGCCTCCATTTCTATCGCAAGCTTGAGCTCTAACTCCAGCACCACCTGGAGTTAAATCATCCTCGGTAATATCTGGTAATAATTTTTGAAGTGCAGTTGTAAACGCTGATTTAGAAAAAGATCGATACATTTCTCCAAAGCCAGTTTTCCAATATTTAGCCGCTACTTTTTGAAAGCCCGGCCAAGCTAAAGATTCACCCAGTTCTACTAAATTGAATAAGGATTTACGGTATCCTTCTCGTTTGAATGCCAATACTGCATTGGGGCCTGCTTCTATTCCACCATTAATCATTCTGGTAAAATGAACCCCCAAGAATGGGAAATTAGGGTCGGGTACAGGGTAAACTAAATTTTTGATTAAATACTGCTTTTCAGGCTTAATCATAAAATATTCCCCACGGAAAGGAATGATTTTTAAATCTAATTTTTCTGAAGTGAGCTTGGCTATCTTATCGGAGTATAATCCTGCACAGTTTACTACCAATTTAGTATCAAAGTTTTCCTTGTTTGTGATTACGGTAGTATTTCCATTCTTTTCTTGGATGTCAACAACTTTTTGACCCAAAGAGATTTCCCCGCCTAATGCTTGAAATTTTTCAGCGTATTTGAGAGAAACGGCTGTATAATCAATGATGCCAGTCTGAGGCACATGAATTCCTGCAATTCCGTTCACATAAGGCTCATGTTCTTTCACCTCTTCTTTAGTAAGTCGCTTCAAATTTTTGAGTCCATTTTGTGCTCCTCTTTCCTCTATCATGGAAAGGGTAGGAAGTTCGCTTTTATCAGTAGCTACGATTACTTTACCGCATAACTCATAGGGAACACCTTCATCATCACAAAATTTAAGTAATTGATTATAACCATCAATGCAATTTTTTGCTTTTAGGCTGCCCGGTTTATAATAAACTCCAGAGTGAATTACGCCACTATTATTGCCAGTTTGATGCTGTGCTAGTTTATCTTCCTTCTCCAATAAAAGAACTGAAAGCTTAGCATTCTTCTGTTTGATTTTCAAAGCCGTAGCCAAGCCCACTATTCCACCACCAATTATGATTATATCTTTCATTTTTTAAGATTATAGAGTCAAGAATCAAGATTCAAGACCTTAGTTTTTCAATTTCCTTTTATCATATTAAACCAATCTCTATGGAAAACCAATTCCCCGCCAGCTGGGGAGGTAGGGGGTTTTCACAAATCCAGCACTATCCTTAAATTTTCTTGTACTGTTTTTATTTTACTTTTTGGAATAACTCCCAATTTCTTAATAAATCTTTTGTTATCTATTGCTCTTATTTGATCGAGCATAATATCACTATCTTTTTCTAAACCCTCTACTTCTTTTGCTTTAATTCTAGTTCTTAAAATCTCAGAATCTAATAGATTTGAGGTTAAAGGTAGAACAAGCGTAGAAGGATGATTGATTTTATTCAATAAATTTGTCTGAACAATTAAAACTGGTCTCATTTTCCCAGCCTCAGTTCCCTTTTGAGGATTTAGATTCGCTAACCAAATTTCAAATTGTTTAATACTCATCATCTAGTTCTTCAAGCTCTTTTACCATTTCCATGGAGTTAGACCTTACTATTTCAGATTCACTTTTCAATTTCTTAGCTAACAAAGCCCTTTTTTGATATTGATTATAAAATTCTAATGCCTCATTGATATAGCGATTCCTAGCTTTTTTCAATTGCAAAATCATCTTTTCAGTATCCTCAAATATCTCATCATCAACTCTTAAAGATATGTTTTTCATAATTGTATATACATTTTGTATATAAATTTAATAATAACACCGTAAGTTCCAATAACCGAATCTATTTTTCATTTATATTAAAATATTTGCTAGAACCAGTTCCCCTTTTGGGGTTAGGGGACCTTAAACTCCCCGCTTCTACCTTCAAAGTTTCAACACCTCAAAACCTAAGAACCTAAATACATCTACACTTTAGGCTACAGTCACCAAATAATAATTCTTCTTTCCTCTTTGAACTAATATATATTTCCCTTGTAATAAACTGATTTCTACTGGGGCATTGGCATCCAATACTTTTTCTTTATTAATACTTACTCCACCTCCTTTAATCATTTTTCTTGCTTCTCCTTTAGATGGAAAAATAACTTCCTGAGTTAATTCAGAAAGAAAATCCGTTATGTTTTCCGTTTTATCTAAATCAGATTTGCTAATAGTTACCTGAGGCACACCTTCAAAAACGCTTAATAAAGTATCTTCATCGATGCTTTGCAATTCTTCCGTGGTTGATTTGCCAAATAGAATAGAAGATGCTTTTAGAGCCATATCCAAAGCCTCCTGAGAATGAACTCGTATAGTGAGCTCTTCTGCCAAAGCTTTTTGTAAAACCCTCAAATGAGGGGCTTCATTATGCTCTTTTTCTAGTGCTTCAATTTCTGCTTTTCCTTTTGTACTGAATATTCTGATAAAATTACTCATATCTTCATCTGAAGCATTCAACCAGAATTGGTAAAATTTATACGGTGATGTCTTTTTAGGGTCAAGCCAGATATTTCCGGTTTCGGTCTTACCAAACTTACTACCATCTGCTTTTTTAATCAATGGGCAAGTCACAGCAAACGCTTCTCCTTGATCCATTTTTCTTATCATTTCAGTCCCCGTAGTGATATTTCCCCACTGATCTGAACCTCCCATTTGAAGTTTGCAGTTCTTTTCTCTATATAAATGAAGGAAATCATAACCTTGCACTAGCTGATAAGTGAATTCAGTAAAACTCATGCCTTCGCTTGATTCTGATGACAATCTTTTCTTTACAGAATCCTTGGCCATCATATAGTTTACTGTAATGTGTTTTCCAACATCTCGTATAAAACCTAAGAAGCTGAAATCCTTCATCCAATCATAGTTATTGACTAATTCAGCACTGTTTTCGCCTTTAGCATCAAAATCCAAAAAGTTTTCAATTTGTGCTTTTAAAGAGGCTTCATTATGACGCAATGTTGCTTCATCCAAAAGATTTCTTTCTTGAGATTTTCCAGAAGGATCCCCAATCATACCTGTAGCGCCACCTAATAAAACAATAGGTTTATGCCCTGCATCTTGAAAATGCTTCAACATCATAACGCCCACCAAATGACCAATATGAAGGGAGTCAGCAGTTGGGTCGATTCCCACATAAGCACTGCTCATTTCCTTATCCAATTGTTTTTCAACGCCTGGCATCATATCATGGATCATTCCTCTCCATTGAAGCTCTTCTATAAAATTCTTTTGCATATTATTAGTAATTGAAAGTCTTGTGATTATATAATGCCTGCAAATATAAAAGGCTTGGGAAGGAAATAATAGCAATATGTTAATAATTACAAATTAAGAATTTTGGAATTAGGAATTGGTCTTTTCCGCCTCTTTCAAATGGAATTAGCTAGTATCAAGAATCTGCTTAAGATAATCTCTGCTTTTAAAAAGAACATATTTCTATATACATCAATAATATTTCTATTTATTTCTTTAAAAAACCTTGGTGAAAAGTGTAAGTCATCTACCAAAAAATCAACTTCCCTTCATACTTCTTAAAAATACGAGAATTCCGTCTTAACTTGCAGGCATGTTAGCATTAGGAAAATGGAATACCTTAAAAGTAGTCAGAGAATCACCTCAAGGACTGTACCTCAGCAATGGGGAAGAAGATGTATTATTACCCAATAAATATGTCCCGCAGAATACTAAAATAGAAGATGATATTGATGTTTTTGTTTATAAAGACTCAGCTCAACGCCCAATTGCCACCACACTAAAACCTTTAGCTGAACTCCATCAAGCCAGGCTTTTTGAAGTCATGCAAATCACTGAAGTGGGGGCTTTTGTAGATTGGGGATTAGAAAAAGAGCTTTTGATTCCGTTTTCAGAGCAAACAGATGAAAATGATCTCCCAGGATAAGATTTTTGTTAAGCCCATCGTACTTTACCTGGGCGGTGTGCCACTGTTCGGTCTCCCATTCGGCGTTTTCCCCGATCAGGGTGGCAGACGCCACTCCGGCTGGATCATGCCATCCTATGGCGAGACCAAAAACCGGGGGCAATACCTGCAAGGATTGGGGTTTTATTGGGCGCCCAGCGAATTCTGGGATTCGAAGTTTCTGGTAGATTTTGGTGACCGGGAAGGGGCTGTATTCAAAATCAATAATGCCTACCGGATGCGGTACAAATTCAATGGTGGCTTGTCCATTCGAAATCAGCAGCATTTGACCGATTCAAAAAATATTTCTGACATACAGCATATACCTAAATCATATTTACTAAAGTTTTTTATAGAATTTTCATCCCTATTTTGCAATCTAACATTTGTTAAAGCTAAAAAATCTTTATAGTATTCTTTAGCTTCATCTATTTTTTCAATATTATTATGCAAATGAATAAAAAGAACAATATTGATTTCTTTATTTAATTCAGCATATTTGTTCATAGTCATTATTATTTGTTTTTCTGCCTCAATGCCTTTGTTGATAAGCTCTGAATTTGAAAAATTATATTTTTGCCTTGCATAATATCCAGAAGTATATATAGCTATATTAATTATCTCTAATTCAAGAAATTACAGAGATAGATAAAGCATACTATAAAGCAAACTTAACTTTAGATAAAAAAACTAGTTTGGGTAAAATGCAAGCTTTATGCAATACTGGTGATGATTTGGTAAATGCTAAAGTTGGTGACTATGTTTGGGTGGATAGTAATAAAAATGGCTTACAGGATTCTAATGAGCATGGTTTAGGAGGTGTAAAGTTAGACTTGTATACAGTTGATAATGAATATATGGCTACTACTTATTCTAATAGCAGTGGTTAC
>QNXU01000385.1 GCA_003973485.1 Bacteroidota bacterium
TATGCGAAAAGATGATTTAGCCAAGATAATTCTAAAACTCGATGCTTATTTATGTACTTTTGGCGCTCTTAAAAATTATTGTTTAGTGAACTCGCAGAAATCAAATATCAAAGTAGCAGTAGTTATACTCAATTATAACGGCAGGAATTACCTTGAAAAATTCCTGCCGAATGTAATACAAAACTCTAATCCCCACGAGATAATAATAGCGGATAATGCCTCTACCGATGATTCCGTACAGTATCTTAAAACAAACTTTCCCGAATTAAAACTTATTGAAATTCCAGAAAACTTAGGATATGCTGGTGGCTATAACTTTGCTTTGAAGCAAATCCAGTATGATTATTATGTCTTACTCAATTCTGATGTAGAGACTACTCACAATTGGATAGATCCGGTTATAAATTTGATGCAACAAAATGAGAAAATTGTTGCCTGCCAACCTAAGATTAAATCCTACCACAATAAAGAGCTCTTTGAATATGCAGGCGCTGCAGGAGGTTTTATTGACCATTTAGGCTATCCATTCTGCAGAGGCAGAATATTTTCTTCTTTAGAAAAAGACGAAGGGCAATATGATGATAATCTCCAAGTTTTTTGGGCAACAGGAGCTTGTCTATTTGTGAAATCAAAAGCCTTCCATGATTTAGGAGGTCTTGATGATCAATTTTTTGCACACATGGAAGAAATTGATTTTTGTTGGAGGGCTAAAAATGCAGGAAAAGAAATATATTATTGTGGAGAAAGCACTGTTTATCATGTAGGCGGTGGCACTTTAAAGGCAGAAAGTCCTTTTAAAACTTATCTCAATTTCAGAAATAATTGGTTATTACTCTATAAAAACCTGAGTAAAGAAGAATTTAAAGCGATTAGGAAGCGTAGAAAAAGATTAGATATTTTGGCTGCAATACAATTCATAGCCAAAGGCAAAAAATCTAATGCAAATGCCATTTTAAAGGCTCATAGAGATTTTAAGCAAATGAGAAAGGATTATACTCATAATTCAAATTCAGGATTGAAACACGCTGAAATATTTAAAAACTCTATCATAAATCAATTTTTTGTAAAAGGGAAAAAGAGATTCTCTGAATTGATTTTTTAAGAATTCTACTCAATTACATTTTTCGTTATAATATTTCGCCATTTCTTCAGGAGTTTTGAAAAACCCCTCTTTCATAAGAATTACTAGGCTTGGGCAATCAGAAAATAAATTAGATAAATATTTTATTTTAAACCCTAAGATTCCTTGTGTAACTCGAATCATTTCTTCAGAATCATCTTTTCGGAAAAATGGAATAGCCTCTTCGTAACCACTGTCTGGGTCTCTATATTCATCCCAATATAAATTCACTTCTCCATCTACAGCCAACCGCATAAAAACTTTCTCCCCTCGACCGGGAATACTCACATGAAAAATTGAAAACAATTCATTGTAATTATCATACCAAATAGATTGATAAACATCATTGCCAATTTTATAAGATTTTAAATCATAAGGACCAAATTGTCTTTCAAAAATCCAAAAGCCCTTCATTCTAACTTTCTTAAAAATTTTCCCGAAAGGCTCTGGGCTTCTATCTCTCAATTGGCCATAAATCGTATCATTTTGATTCGTTACAACATAGCCATTTTGATATTTTGATTGACCAAAAATAGGACTCGGAAAAAACGTGAAAATTAGAAATATGATTGCTAAATATTTCATTTTACAGATTGTTGTAACAATCTCATCACATCATCTATTTTGGAATTATCGATCCATCGAGTAACTACCAATAAATCGTTTTCCTTATCAATAATAATATAGTTTCCTCCAAAACCAGCTGCGTAATAAACCTCTTTAGATACCCCTTCCCAAGATTCTTGACTATTGTTCCACCACAAATAGCCATAGTCAGGCTTTGCTTCTGATGATTCTTGAACACTTTCAACCCATTCATTTGAAATCAATTGTTGATCTTTCCATTTTCCATTTCTCAGAAAAAGCATACCGAAACGAGCATGATCAAGTGTATTAATGAATATTCCTCCACCAAAATGTCCACCACCACTAACTGATTGAACTTGCAAACCATCCACATTTACGTACGAATTATGATAACCTAACCATCTCCATGTTGTAGATGCTCCAATAGGATCCATAATTTCTTCCTTTAAAACCTGAGGGAGAGACTTCCTCCAAACCTGCAACAGTGAGTAAGCCAAAACATTTACCCTTACATCGTTATATTTATAATGAGTTCCAGGTTCATGTAATTCTCTAGCTCTCCAATCATCCACACCACCTTCTCTTGGAGGCCTATCAGCCCAATCATAAAGGCCAAACTGCTGCCCAGACCAATCCGAAGACTGAGTTAATAAATGATTCCAAGTAATTTTCTGATTATGAATACCATCGAAAGTCCCATCCCAAACATATTCATAGACCTTATCATCTATATCATGGATTAAATTTCGATCTAAAGCCAATCCAGCTACCGTTGAAAGATAACTTTTTGCAACACTAAAAGTCATATCAACTCTATTGATATCTCCCCACTTAGCCACAATATATCCATCCTTTACAATTAAACCGGCAGGACCTCCTCTATCTTTTGTTTTGCCCAATATTTCAAAATTGGGCTCTCTGGAGAATGCTTCAATAATTGCTACCCTTAAATCTCTATTTACAGAATTTTCATTTTTACTTGCAATGCTAACAGCACTGTCTAATAATATCTGATTCATTTTTAATGATTGTGCAGATTTTCTCTGCCATTCAAAATCAGGATAATATTGACCTAAAGAAGTAAAGGAAAGCAGCATAAAAGCTATAAATACAGAATTAAACACCTTCATGATATTAATATTTTTGTAAGAACATGAAATTTATAAATAAATTCTCATTAAAATTCTTTAACTAAATATTAATTAACTTCAAAAGCTATACTTATTAGAAATATTCAATTATTGGAAAAATTCCGAATAATATTTTAATATAACTTTTCCGTTAAGACAAGTTTAATAAATATTAATATTTTTTATAAATATTACATATACTAAAAATCCTTTTTATAAGAACTTAAAACGGCATATTTACAATATTTTCATCTAGCAAACTACATTAGTCACAAAATATTTATTATCATTTATTTCACTTTTCAATAATAAAATTCTTATAATTGTGATTAAATGAAGTTAAAACTTACAGAAATAGCCGAAACCCAGTATAAGATATCAATGAGTAAAAAAATAAAATACCTTAAAGAAATCAACTTTACCACCTTAAAAATATCACACAAATATAATGTACTTACATCTTTTAAAAAGACATTGAAAACCCCATTCAATATGTTTTTAGAAGATTTTCAATTTAGATGACCTTCCTTGATAAATAGATAATATTATAATATTGATATTTAAAATTAACATGTTGAATATCTTAGCTCAGCATTTTTTTTCAATAAACCTAAAATAAAATGAATACACTTTTTACTAAATTAAATCTTTTGGCCTTGGGTTGCTTGTTATTAGCAAGTTCAGCTCTGGCACAAACAAATCAACAAAGAGCGAAAATCACTAATCAATACAACAAACAAGTATTGACAGAGCTCGAACAAACTTTTTCAACTAAAGCCAAAAAAGAAAAAGAAGAAGCTATTAAAATGGCTCAGCAAAAAGGCTGGGAAGTTAAAATGAAGTTGGAGGATGGCCGTTACGCTGAACTTCAAAAAGTAACCAAAACAGGAGAACCTATTTACTACATTACTTACAATGTAGATGCAGCAGAATCTACACGAGCTGACTGGTTAAATTCAGGTGGTGGATTAGGTCTTAATCTAATGGGTGACAACCTTACAGCGCATGTATGGGATGGTGGTCTTGCAAGAAGCAGTCACCAAGAGTATGATGGAGCTGGCGGTACAAACCGTTTTTCTATTGGAGATGGTACTACAACTTTGAACTATCATTCTGCACACGTAACAGGAACTATTATTGCTTCAGGAGTTGACGCCCAAGCAAAAGGAATGGCTCCTCATGCTAATGCAGTTGGCTATGATTGGAATAACGATTTGTCTGAAGCCACTTCTGCTGCGTCTAATGGCATGTTAATCTCTAACCATTCATATGGATATAGAGGTGATCAATTACCTGATTGGTACTTCGGTGCTTATATTTCAGAATCTAAAGACTGGGATGATCTAATGTACAACTCTCCATATTATTTAATGGTTGTAGCTGCTGGAAATGACGGAGCAAATGATGGATATAATGGAAGTCCTTTAGGTGGAAATAGTTCATTTGATAAACTATCTGGGCACTCCACATCAAAGAATAATATGGTGGTTGCTAATGCACAAGATGCTAATATCAATAGCAATGGTGAATTAGTTAGTGTTAGTATAAACTACTCTTCAAGTGAAGGACCAACTGATGATTACAGAATCAAGCCAGATATTACTGGTAACGGAACTGGCGTTTATTCAACTTATGAAAGCAGTAATACTGCTTACAACTCCATTACAGGAACGTCAATGGCTTCTCCAAATGTAGCAGGTAGCTTATTATTATTACAAGAGCATGCCAATAATGTTTTTGGTAACTATATAAAGGCTGCAACATTAAAAGGAATTGCTTTACATACTGCTGATGATGCTGGTATCACAGGTCCTGACGCTGTTTGGGGATGGGGTTTGATGAATACTAAAAGAGCTGCTGAAACTATGACTGGTGCTGGCGATATCTCTAAAATTGAAGAATTGACTTTAAATAATGGGCAATCCTATTCAGTAACTGTTGAATCAGACGGAACTAGCCCTTTATTAGCTTCTATTTCATGGACTGACCAAGGTGGGACTGCAAATACTGGAACAACAAACCTAAGCACTCCAGTATTGGTTAATGACTTAGATATTAGAGTAACTAAAAATTCAACTACTTACTCTCCTTACAGACTAACGGGCGTAAATAGTAATTCAAAAGGTGACAATAACGTAGATCCTTTCGAAAGAGTGGATATTAATAATGCAAGTGGTTCTTATACTATCACTGTTACACACAAAGGATCATTAGCTGGAGGAAGCCAAGATTTTTCTTTAGTAGTAACTGGTGTTTCTGGAGCTCCAGTTGTTTGTGATGCCACAACACCAACAAGCTTCTCTGCATCAAATGTAGGGTCAAATTCTGTTGATTTAAATTGGGATGCTGTGAGCGGAACTACTTATGATGTTCGATACAGAGTTTCAGGAACTTCTTCTTGGACTACTGAAAGCACTTCTTCAAGTTCAATTACACTTTCTGGTTTAAGCTCAACAACTCAGTATGAGGCTCAAGTAAGAAGCAAATGTTCAGATGGAACCACTTCTGCTTATTCTTCAAGCGTTAGTTTCACTACTACTGAAGTACAATTAGTGTATTGTGATTCAAATGGAAATAACGTTTCTGATGAATATATCGGTCGTGTACAATTAGGAAGTATTGATAATTCATCTGGCGCAGCTAGTTCTGGATATGCTGACTTCACTTCTCAATCTTCTGATTTAGGCAAAGGAGATGCAGCTACTATTACTGTTACCCCTGAATGGACTGGAACAGTTTATAACGAAGGCTACAGTGTGTGGATTGATTACAACCAAGATGGCGACTTTAGTGATGCTGGAGAGCAAGTTTGGACACAATCGGCCACAAGCAATACGCCTGTAAGTGGAATTTTTACAGTTCCATCTGGAGCACTTTCTGGAAACACTACCATGAGAGTATCTATGAAATACAATGGAGTTCCTACTGCCTGTGAATCATTCTCTTATGGTGAAGTTGAAGACTACACTGTCAACATTACAACAGGGTCTCCTGAAGTATGTACAGTACCTTCAAGCTTAAGCGTTTCAAGCATTGGAGAAAATACAGCTACACTTAGCTGGTCATCAGAAAGTGCTGCTAACGACTACACTGTTAGAATTAGAGAAAACGGAACAAGCTCATGGTCAACATTATCAGCTTCTTCTAACTCTACAGGAGTAAGTGGCTTGACTGCTGATACTCAATACGAATGGCAAGTAAGAAGCAATTGCTCAAGTAGCAGCTCTAACTATTCTTCTTCAGATTTATTCACTACAGACGCACCAGTTGCAGTTACATATTGTGATGCTAGTGGAGATGACTCTAGCTATGAATGGATCCAAAGAATTGTATTAGGTTCAATTGACAACACAAGTGGCGATAACGGTGGTTATGGTGATTTCACAAGCCAAGTGGCAAACGTGCAACGTGGTACATCTACAAGCATGAATGTTCAGGCAGGATTTAGCGGAAGCAGCTATACCGAATATTGGAGCGTATGGATTGACTTAAACCAAGATGGTACTTTCTCATCTGGAGAAAGATTGGTAAATGGTTCTTCAAGTAGCAGTAATTTATTGAGCGCCACTTTAAACATTCCATCAACTGCTTTAACTGGCAACACAAGAATGAGAGTGATGATGAAGTATAATGCTCAAGGTACACCTTGCGAAACCTTCAATTATGGAGAAGTAGAAGACTACACTGTCAATATTACCAATAGTCCTGCTAGCATGGTTAGTATGAATACTGACTTTGGAGGAGAAACCTTAGGCAATGAAAGAAATATTGCAACTTACAGCTTGTACCCAAATCCGGCTCAAGATAAGTTGAATATCAATATTAAAAACATTGATGCTTCTAAAGGAATCCAAATCTATAGCAGTAATGGTGTTTTGGTTAGATCAATTTCTACCGATAAAGAAATCAACACAATTGATGTTAGCACATTAGAAAAAGGGATGTATATCTTAAAAGCAAATACAGTGAAAGAAACTGTAAACGCTAACTTTATTGTAAGATAAGACTTAAAGATTGAATAAATTTTAAACGCATGGAGCATTGCTTCATGCGTTTTTTTATGTCAAAATCGTCTTGAAAGAATACTAGAAGTCAGTCAATTTTCCTTTTAAAATTACTTTTTTTAGACTCTGTAGATTTTGAATATCTTCCAAAGGATTAGCTTCTAAGATTAATAAGTCTGCGAGCTTTCCTTTTTCCACACTTCCATATTCATTTTGTAAACCCATAAATGCAGGTCCATTGATCATAGAGGATTTCAAGGCTTCTGCTGGACTTAAACCAGCATCTACTAAACTAAATAATTCGCCCCAAAGTGCTTCACCGGGATAAACAAAAGAATTGAATGGACCACAATCAGAACCAGCCAAAATAGGAACCCCGGCATCAAACATTGGTCTAATCATTTGCTTGGCTAAAGTGGAGACTTTCTCTCGCATTTGACTTCCTGATGACTTGGCTCTTTTAGCAGCTTGAAGCCTTCGTTCATAAGTTTTTTGAATCCCTCCTCCTATTAGATTTAATAAAGAATCTGAGCTATGGTCTTCATCGG